>JAISHZ010000078.1 GCA_031262285.1 Lachnospiraceae bacterium
GCCATGGTTTCTTATCCGGGATATGACAATAACATGATGGCAAATTCTGTAGACGCGCAGTACTACGCGAAGTTGATGGCGGACAAATCTACGCCGAGCTTGAATTTTGCCACTCAATACAAGGCGGCTCCCGGTTCTACTTTCAAGATGGTTACTGCGACAGCAGGTTTGATGGAAGATGTCTTGGATTTAAATACTGTGATAGATTGTACCGGAACATTCACGGAAATCACCCCTTCTCCGCGATGTTGGGCTACATGGGGACATGGGAATCAAAAAATGGTTTCAGCGATCACAAACTCCTGCAACTATTACTTTTATTCCCTTGGCTACAATCTTTCCTTCCAAAATGGACAATTTGAAGAGGCAAAAGGGTTGGAACTTTTGCAAAAATATGCTGCAATGTATGGTTTGACACAAAAATCGGGTGTAGAAATACCTGAATATGAACCGGATGTTTCGGATGAGTATCCTGTTCACTCCGCGATCGGACAAGGATCCAATAGTTTTACAACAGCTGCTTTGGCTAGATATGTATCGACAATCGCAAATCGCGGTACCTGTTATCAGCTCACTTTGATTTCAAAGATAGTCGATTCACTTGGAGAACAGGAATTCCCAAAGGAGCCTGTCGTTACCAATCGAGTGGACTTGCCGCAAGAGTATTGGAACGCGTTTCATGAGGGAATGCGTGGCGTGGTGGAAAACAAAGAATATTTTTCCGATCTGGCTGTAGAAGTGGCGGGTAAAACCGGAACTGCAGAGCAGACAAGCTCCAGACCCAACCATGCTCTTTTCGTTTGTTTCGCGCCTACGGACAACCCGGAGATCTCTATCGCGACCAGAATCCCTTTTGGGTATTCTTCTGATTATGCGGCACAGACCACTAGAGATATTATCAAATACTACTATGGGTTGGCAGATGAAGAAGATCTGATTTCCGGGACAGCGGACGATCCGGAAGATGGAGTCTCTATGTCAGAAATGTAACTCAGCGTAAAAAGCAATATGCGTAGATAGGAGATCATAGTGAAGGATGTAGTGGTGATCAAAAGTTTTCCAAATGGGATCAGTATTTTCTTCGACGAGGATACAGAGTTTGAAGCGCTTTTAGAAGCTGTCGGACAGAAATTTGCGCAATCAAGAACTTTTTTTGGACACGCGAAAGTTGCACTATCGTTAGAAGGCAGAATCTTCTCACACGCAGAAGAAATGCAGATCCTTGAGTTAATTCGCACACATTCTGATGTGGAGATTATTTGCATCGTCGGAAAGAACGATGAAAATAACAAATTCTTTTTAAGAGCCTTACAAGAAGTAGAAAAGAGAATCAGCAATAATGACGAAGGGCAGTTCTATCGTGGGACATTACGAGATCGCGCTGTACTGGAGACAGAAGCAAGTGTGGTTCTATTGGGAGATGTCTATCCGGGCTGTGCGGTGATATCCGCCAAAAACGTCATCATATTGGGTGGGCTATATGGTGAAGTGTATGCCGGAGGCAACGGAGAAGAGGGTCATTTTATTGTAGCGCTTGAAATGGAGCCGGAGAGACTTACGATCGGCGATTTCAAATATAGACGTGGTTCCAAACAATCCAAGTGGGGTATTCGCCCAAAGGTACAACCGAAAGTCGCCTATGTGAAGGACAAAAGAATCGTTTTTGAACCGCTTACCAAAGATTTGCTGGAAGGCTTTTAGCATTCCGCAGACGATTATTATGGTCGCTAAGTAAAAAAGGAGAGAAGTACATTCTTTCCGGAAATGGAGGAGTTATGAGCGAGGTAATTGTCGTCACTTCAGGAAAAGGCGGTGTGGGAAAGACCACCACAACTGCAAACGTAGGTACCGGTCTTGCCAAGATGGGAAAGAAGGTGTGTCTGATTGATACAGACATTGGGCTTCGCAACTTGGATGTGGTCATGGGACTGGAGAATCGGATTGTCTATAACTTGGTAGATGTTGTAGAAGGCAATTGCCGGGTGAAACAAGCTTTGATTCGGGATAAACGGATCCCGGGACTGTACTTAATGCCTTCTGCGCAAACGAGAGATAAGTCAGCCGTAACGCCCGGTCAAATGGTGAAAGTCATAGAACACCTCAAAGATCAGTTTGATTTCATTATTTTGGATTGTCCGGCAGGAATCGAGCAGGGTTTTCAAAATGCCATTGCCGGAGCAGATCGAGCGTTTGTGGTGACGACACCGGAAGTTTCAGCGATTCGTGATGCGGATCGTATTATTGGGTTGTTGGAAGCAAATGGATTTAAACAGATGGATTTAATCATCAATCGCCTGCGCATCGAAATGGTGAGACGAGGTGATATGATGTCCACTTCAGATGTGGTGGATATTCTGGGAATCCCTTTGATCGGCGTGGTTCCGGACGATGAGCACGTCGTGATTTCCACCAATCAAGGAGAACCTTTGGTAGGAAGTGACGCTCCTGCTGGAAAGGCATATCAAAATGTCATAGAAAGGATTGCCGGAAAAGAAGTGCCATTCATGAATTTTGACAGAGGGATTTCTTTCTGGACAAGAGTAACCGGTATATTTCACAGGATATAATGGAGGTAGCGATGAGGTGGGTTTTCCGTAGAAAAAGCTCCTGCGAAATTGCTAAGGACAGGCTAAAGATCCTGCTGATATCGGATCGTGTAGACTGCTCCCCGGAAATGATGGAGCTGATCAAAATAGATATTGCTAAAGTAATTTCAAAGTACATGAAGATAGATGCTCAAAATATGGAGATTCAAATCAACACGGTGGGTACCAAGGGTACAAAAGGAATGAAAAACCCAATGTTGTATGCGAACATACCGATTTTGGATTTACACAAACAACAAGGAGTTCATTAACGAACAGCATTGCCGTCAAAGCGGCAGAACGAGAGGAACGATGTTTCGCGGGTATAAAATATGGGATTTTGATTTTAAACTCGTACTGATGCTGATCGCCATATCCGTGATGGGAGTGATGGTGGTGGGAAGCGCCAGAGAATCTTATCAAGACAAGCAGGTCATCGGTGTGGTTGCCGGTGTCCTGCTCATGATCGTGGTTTCTTTTTTTCATTACGGGCTGATCCTAAAACTGTATTGGTTGATCTATGGTGCCAATCTTGTTCTATTGTCTATGGTGTTGTTGATGGGGGAAGAAAGGGGAGGAGCGACCAGATGGTTGATTTTGGGCGCGATTCAATTTCAACCTTCTGAAACAGCAAAAATCATGTTGATTTTATTCTTTGCACAGTTTATTATGAAACATAGGGCAAAATTTAACACATTTCGGATTTTATCGCTCTGTATTATTTTAATCGCGATACCGTGGATTATGATATTTCGGCAACCGGATCTATCCACGAGTATGGTATTGCTGATGCTTATCGGGGTCATTCTCTTTTCGGGAGGGATCAGCATAAAGTTGGTGATCACATTTTTTGCGCTTTTGATCCCTTCTGCGGCGATTTTGATCTCGCTAGCGATGGAACCGGATAGTACGATTCTCAAAGACTATCAAAAGACTCGAATTCTTGCCTTTGTCAATCCAGAAGAGTATGCGACACAGGAAGCATACCAACAGCTCAATTCGGTCACAGCCATCGCTTCCGGGCAGCTTGACGGAAAGGGATACAAGAACAACGAAATTACTTCTGTAATCAACGGTAATTTTGTCTCCAAACCACAAACGGATTTTATTTTCGCAGTAGTGGGAGAGGAGTTTGGATTTAAAGGGAGTGTGATCCTCATCTCTTTGCTATCGCTGATATCGTTGGAATGTATCTCTATCGCCCGCAAATCGAAGGATCTTGCGGGAACGATTATCGCAGCAGGGATGGGGGGACTGGTGGCGATCCAAAGTTTTATCAACATCGGCGTTGCGACATTTCTGTTGCCAAATACCGGTCTGCCTTTACCTTTTGTCAGTGCCGGTCTTACCTCACAGCTAAGTCTTTTTATCGGGATGGGTGTTGTCCTAAACGTAAGAACCCAAGCAAAGATAGCAGAAAGAAATCAACAGTGACGCCATAGGAGGGTACATCATATGAACATAGCATTGATCGCGCATGATGCCAAGAAAAAGTTGATGCAGAATTTCTGTATCGCTTATCGCGGAATCTTGACCAAAAATGAACTGTATGCCACCGCAACGACCGGACGCTTGATTGAGGAGGTTACAACTCTGAGCGTACACAAGTTTTTGGCCGGGCATTTGGGCGGAGAGCAACAAATTGGCGCACAGATTGAGCACAATCAAATTGATCTACTGATTTTTTTACGCGATCCGTTGACTCCCAAAACGCACGAACCGGATGTAAATAATGTGGTCAAGCTTTGCGACGTACACAATATACCCCTTGCGACAAACCTTGCCAGCGCAGAGCTTCTGATTAAGTCATTGGACAGAGGAGATTTAGAGTGGCGTGAGATGTACAAGTAGAAAAAAGAACGCACATAGCAGGATAGGTGTGTCTGATACCCCAAAAGAGGAAGGGATCGGTAGGAGTGTCGCTCCAAAGCATAATAGGATTCGACAGTTTACCGCGTTTATTTTGTGTGTTTATTTTCTGTTTGGCTGCGTAAGTGTTCCTTACGAGTATTCGTACAGATCCGATCGTGCGATCAGCAGTTTTCGTATCTCCGGCAAGCAAAAACCGGGGATCGCCAAACCCTTCGCAGAGAATCTATGTATCACTTTGCACGATACGATGCCGGAGACAGTGGATACATCAAAAGCATCTTCTGTCCTTTTGTGTGATGTAGCGCGTCGCGAAGTTCTCTATTCCAAGAATGCTCATCAAAGATTACATCCCGCAAGTTTAACCAAAATCATGACTGCTTGGGTCGCCATCAAATATGGTGATTTCGGTCGTACTTTGATTGCCACCGATACCGTGAAGATACAGGAAGCCGGAGCGCAACTGATCGGAATCAAAAGTGGTGATACCATGACCATGGATCAAGCTCTGCATATGTTGTTGATGTATTCCGCAAACGATGTTGCGATGATGATCGCTGAGAATGTCGGACAAACGGTAGAACATTTTATAGAAATGATGAACGAAGAAGCGAAGTTACTTGGAGCAACAAATACCCATTTTTCAAATCCGCATGGATTGACACAAGACGATCACTATTCGACTGCCTACGACCTCTATTTGATATTCAATGCGGCGATCGCCAACGATTCTTTCAAAGAGATTATTCATATGGCGAATTACCAAACTGTTTACTATGATCTGTCTCAAGATGCAAAGGAACTATCTTTTCGCACGACAAATCAATTCTTAAACGGAAATGTGGAACCACCCACCAATGTAACAGTGATTGGAGGGAAGACGGGAACGACCAACGCTGCCGGACATTGTCTGATTCTTCTTAGCAAGGATGCAAATGGGGATCCTTACATCAGTGTCATCTTGAATGCAGAAACGAGAGATGATTTGTATTCTCAAATGGATGACTTGTTGGAATCGCTTATTTAACCGAATCTTGCATTCTTATGTATTCTATGCTATCATCTCTTCAATATTGGATAACTTATCAAAAAATCAGCAGATTGGAGTACCTATGGCGCAATTATGGGGAGGGCGATTTACTCGCGGGATTGATCAAGATGCATTCGCGTTTAATGCGTCTCTACAATTTGATCAAAGACTCTATCAACAAGACATAGAAGGTAGTATCGCGCACGCCCGTATGCTTGGGACACAAAAGATCCTCACTACAGAGGAAACCAAACAACTGACAGAAGGGCTGATGTCCATTCTGATAGAGATGCAACAAGGCAATTTGACAGTTGATCCTTCTTATGAAGACATTCACAGTTTTATAGAAGCCGAGCTCATCCGCAGAGTGGGTGATGTTGGCAAGAAACTCCATACAGGGCGAAGTCGAAATGATCAAGTCGCACTGGATATGCGTTTATATACAAGGAATCATCTATTTGCGACGGATGAACGCATTCGAACACTTATGACGACACTTTTCCACATCATGAAGGAAAACTTGCAAACTTATTTGCCTGGATTTACACATCTTCAAAAAGCGCAGCCGACCACTTTGGCACATTATTATGGAGCGTATTTTGAAATGTTTCGACGAGATAGGCTGAGATTAAGAGATACGTATCGTCGCATGAATTACTGCCCCTTAGGTGCAGGTGCATTGGCAGGAACGACTTATCCGCTTGATCGAGAGCAGACAGCCCGACATCTCGGGTTTTACGGACCGACACGAAACAGCATGGATTCCGTTTCCGACAGAGATTTTTTGCTGGAATATTTAGCGGATTTGTCCATTCTTATGATGCACCTTAGCCGCTTTTGCGAAGAAATCATTCTTTGGAATTCCAATGAATATCAATTTATAGAATTAGATGACGCGTATGCTACCGGAAGCAGTATCATGCCGCAAAAGAAAAATCCCGATATCGCAGAACTCGTTCGCGGTAAAACAGGAAGGGTGTACGGAACGCTTGTTTCGCTATTTACGACGATGAAGGGACTTCCGCTTGCATATAATAAAGATATGCAGGAGGATAAAGAACTCGTCTTTGATGCAATGGATACCGTGATACAATGCTTAGCTCTCTTTGAGGAGATGCTTCGCACCACGACCTATCGAAAAGATAAGATGCAAAAAAGCGCGTCGCAAGGCTTCACCAATGCGACGGATGCTGCGGATTATTTGGTTAATCATGGGATACCCTTTCGAGATGCACATGAGATCATCGGCAAGGCAGTCCTCCTGTGTATCGAAAAAGATCTTTCATTGGAACAATTACCGTTGGAAGAATGGAAAGCATTGTGCCCGGCATTTGAGGTTGATCTATATGAAGCCATTTCCATGCAAGCTTGTGTGGAAAGAAGGAATACCATCGGCGGACCGGGTACTTTGGCAATGTTAGATTTTTTCAAACAATGTGAGACAGAAATCAAAAGAGAAGGTTTTTTAGAGATACCGGCAATGGATCTGCTTAGTAATCAAGATCTGCATAGTCATCAACAGGAGAAGGAGTCGCAATGAACGAAAATTATAATGAAAAAAATAACAACGAAAGTTTTCCTCAACTTCCGAAAGCATTGCAAGATGCATTGGCACAAGGACGTAAATTGAGAGTCGGCGTATTGGGCGCTACCGGGATGGTAGGACAAAGATTTATCACTCTTTTAGAAAATCATCCTTGGTTTCGCGTGACAGCAGTTGCCGCAAGCCCTCGTTCTGCCGATAAAACATATGAAGAAGCCGTTATGGGTCGGTGGAAAATGGCGTCTCCAATGCCGGAAGCAGTAAAAAAGATGATCGTCATGAATGTCAATGAAGTGACGAAAGTATCAGCAGGTGTGGATTTGGTTTTTAGCGCTGTAGATATGTCAAAAGAAGAGATTCGCAAAATAGAAGAGGATTATGCGAAGACGGATACTCCTGTTTTTTCCAATAACAGCGCTCACAGATGGACTCCGGATGTTCCGATGATGATTCCGGAGATCAATTCTGATCATGTGCAAGTGTTGGATGCGCAAAAGAAGCGGTTAGGGACGAAAAACGGATTTATCATCGTGAAACCGAATTGTTCTATCCAAAGCTATACACCCGCTCTGGTGGCATGGCAAGAATTTGAGCCGATTGAAGTGGTAGCTACGACGTATCAAGCGATTTCCGGTGCCGGAAAGACCTTTACAGAATGGCCGGAGATGGTAGAAAATATCATCCCTTACATCGGCGGCGAAGAAGAAAAAAGTGAAAAAGAACCGTTAAAAGTAAGCGGTACGGTCGAAGGAGATACCATCGTTTCCGCTCTTCTTCCCAAGATTACCTGTCAGTGTGTACGGGTACCTGTTTTGGACGGACATACAGCTGCAGTATTTGTACGGTTTGCTCAAAAACCTACGAAAGAACAGCTCATTGAGAAGTTACTGGCTTATCGAGGCTTACCGCAAGAGTTGTCTTTGCCTAGCGCACCGAAACAGTTTATTCAATATTTAGAAGACGATAATCGCCCGCAAGTAAAACTCGATGTGAATTTTGAAAATGGGATGGGGATTAGTATCGGACGTTTACGGGAAGATTCTATCTATGATTACAAATTCATCGGACTTTCACACAACACATTGCGTGGTGCTGCAGGCGGCGCTGTATTGACAGCGGAACTACTGACCGCGCAAGGATTCGTCGTTGCCAAAACGATTTGATTTTATCTTTTTTGCGGGAATGATTGTCATAAGAGCAAAAGGGAGCGTTTATGAATGAATTACGCTATGAGTTGGAATTGCTAAAAGCTACAAATCTCAATTTGACTGCTAGGGATCGAATGTATACTCTTTTTTTTGATACCTCGCAAAATGCATATCTTCATTATG
>JAISHZ010000091.1 GCA_031262285.1 Lachnospiraceae bacterium
TATCAATTTTGTGAGTATTTCTGTCAACAAGATACCAGTTGAACCAAAACCAACTACAACGTCATTGATAATGCTATTTTTCTGTATATAATCATTGGTAGAGGCTTCGAAGCATCCATAAATCAAACTAGAATCTATCAAGCAAACAAGGAGTATCGACAATGAATTTACATGAGAATCTAAAGCGGTATCGAATTGCCAAAAACCTAACGCAGGAAGAGATGGCTGACTTTTTAGGTATTACAGCGCAAAGTGTATCCAAATGGGAACGCGGGGAGACTTATCCGGATATTACTTTGTTACCGGCAATCGCGAACATTTTGGAAAGAAGTGTGGATGAATTACTGGAGATGAATGTGATTCGTTCAGAGGAAACCCGCCTAGCTATCCATGCTAAGGCAAATGAGTATTGCCGCACGGGCGACTATTTAGCAGCCGAAAGAGTATACCGTGATGCCTTACTGACCTATCCGAACAAACCGGGGATGATACTCGGATTGGCGGGAGTCTTGGCGCTGCAAGGCAACGCGGAAGAAGCGATCGAGTGGATGGAAAGAGGTCTTCCGCTATCGATCAACGAAAAGCAAAAAGCGACGAGTCGTGCTGTCCTGTGCTTTTTATATCTAAAAGCCGGAAACGCGAAAAAGGCAAGTTCGCTCGCATCAACATTGCCACATACGAGGGAAAGCCGCGAAGTGATTCAACCGGTGATCTCGAATGGACTTAGTGCGGATGAGATACAAAGCCATATTCAAAATATCCTAATAAACCAATAACGCTTTTGCATAAGCCGACAGGGATGACAATACAGACGTCATCCCTGTCGGCTTATTTAAAGCAGCACTATCTCCAGAAACACTTTCGCGTTCTCAAATTGTTTTTGTGCTTCTTCTTGGCTCGCAATGTAGAAATCATCATAATCTGACTTTTCTCGTAAGTATGATGCATCCTTTACTATTTTAGAGAGCTTCTTATCAAGCTTTCCTTCTTTCAGAAAAGTTTTATTAAAGAAGGCTATAACACCCGAATGCTTAGACGAATCATATCCTGCCAGAAGATTAACCGCACGCATGGCGTGGAATATACAATAGTATGAACGATTAATTGATGTTCGGAATTGTTTCATCTTCAAATTATCTTTTGAAGCACTCAACATTTCTTTTGCTCGCTCAATTCTATACAGAGTCAAGTCCTTCAAGCTGCCTTCCATAATACGATTCCTTCTTTCCGAATGTTTTTGTAAAAAGGCAAGATATCACCCCACTTCTCCATTTTATCTTCTTCTATATCAATGATTGAGAAAATTTTATTATATTTTAAATCCATATCCGCTACCCACGATATAAATTCGTCTTTCAATTCCTCATCTATGCTTCGACTTAATATAATCGCTATGTCAACATCACTTTCTATTGTATCTTGTTGTCTGGCTACCGAGCCATACAAAACAATCTGAGATATCATACCCTCAAAAATTGCTAATAATCCATTCACTAGCTCTAACACCAACTCTTTTTGTAACATACGCGCCTCTCTATTTTGTTCAACATATACTATACCATGATTTTGTCCGCTTCAGCGGACATCTGATCAGAAGTGAAAAGCGTTCTTTGCTTTTCACATGATACCTTGATTTCGTCCGCTTTAGCGGACACCTAATCAGAAGTGAAAAGCGTTCTTTGCTTTTCACATTGTACCAAATCGCTGGCGCGATGGCTAGCCTAGGTACGAGCATCCACTACTTTTTCTAAATCTTTAATTTTCTTTTCTTTCAAAAAATAGTAGCAGTTTTTGCAAATTTGTTTTAAAGTTGAATCACCACAAAACAACTAAACATTTCACAAAAACCGCTACCATGTTTGATTTATCACATTTTGCTTCTTTCAACAATTATTTATTTCTTAATTTTATCCGACCTCCTCCTTTGGTGTTGTTGATTTTTATATCAGATACAGCAGATTCAATATCGCGCCGTATACTTTCCACCAGTTTTTTGCGACAGCCCATTCTTCGGGATAAGCGTTCCATCCCCACGGTATCGCCCATGAGCCGTCGTCAAGCTGCGTATTGATGATGTATTCACATTCATAGTCGGCGATGTCTTTGTTGTTGGAATAAAAAACGCTGTCGCGGCTCTTTTCTCGTCCGGGAGAATGGCGATCATCTCAAGCGGGGTTATTTGTTCCGGCATTTTGTTACTCCTTCGTGGTGAATACCACCGCAAACTCCGTTTAAACTCGTTTTCTATCGTCAATCCCGCGCTTGCCATAAAATCGCGGATTATCGGGTGATCATCACCCCATCGGGTCGCAATTCACCAATTTCCTCTCTATGTTCATACATCCAGTTCACAAACTCAATACAGCTAACTGACGTTTCTACCTCACCAATTGATGAATAAAAAGCAGCAAAAATCAGTTCAATTATAACGAAAAGATTGGGAATCGCTTTTATTTCTTTATGCGTCAATGCGTTTTTCTTGTGATAACCCGATAAAATACCGCGAAATGCTTCTTTCCATTTCCAGGCAAGGTTTTCATCTTTGTAATGAACGACGAGCATCGCCGAACCCAGATAACATAAATCAAACAGGCGAACGTTTCTTTGTGTAATATCAAAATCAAGCCAGCCTGTGAATCGCCCGTCCATAAACAAAAGATTCGCTAAATGAGTATCGCGGTGAATAACCTGTC
>JAISHZ010000103.1 GCA_031262285.1 Lachnospiraceae bacterium
CAAATAAAAAGTACGATTGACATAGTCCCGTCGTCTCTGTGCCGGATTCTTGGAGAGACGAATCTTGACATTGATACGGTTGAACTGTTGATTGATGGTGTGGAATATCACAAACATCAACAGCGCAAAGACAAAGGAAAATATGTCTTCCACCAAAAAGAAGATGCCGTTTAGTGCAAAGGTCGTTACGCTGGATGTGATTTGGCGTAGTATTTGACACAAGCGATCGATCTGCTTGTCCGATTCTTGGAGTGCCAAGACAAATTGATTGTAGTAATCCTGATTGTCATAGCAATCCAAATCCACCTCTTTGGCTTTTTGGTACAAAATATCTCGAAACGTTTTTTTCAAGCGAATCAAACTTTGGAGCTGGATTTTACTCTGAAACCAGGAATCGCCGATCATGGCAATCACGGCAATGGTAAAGATGATGCCTAGGTATAGCGCAACATACCAAAATGGACGACTGTATTCTGCGCATTCCAACACCAAGCTACGCCCCAAAGTAAACTCCAAAAATACGATGCCGCTATTTCGTAGTTCATTTAGAACGAGGAAGATTAAATATTTCTTATCCGTATGAAAACAGAGTCGGAACAGTTTCTTGTTATGTGAAAACACTGTTCTGACATTCGAGGTGCTTTTCGTGTTTTTACGAATCGTCTTCGAAGCTTCGGATCTCGGAGACGCACTCGAAATCTCGGATTTCTTTCTGTTTTTTTGAATCGCGTTCGAAGCTTCGGATCTCTGTGTGTTTTTTCGATTCGCGCTCATCTATGCTCCCTCCTCTTCCAGCGCCAGATAATTTACCGCTTGTTTCCGGTACATATCAGCGTAAACGCCATTTTGTCTCATCAATGTTTCGTGCGTACCGCTTTCAATGATTTCACCGTTTTGCAACATCCAGACGACATCGGAATCTTTGACGGAGGATAGGCGATGGGAAATGAAAAAGACCATGTGACCGCCGCGCTCTTTCCGGATGCTTTCGTACAATTCATATTCAGCAATTGGATCCAATGCAGAAGAAGGTTCATCAAATAGTAAGATACCCGCTTCCTTAGAAAATGCGCGTGCCACCACGATTTTTTGCGTTTCTCCACCGGAAAGCGCCTCGCCCGCAGCATCAAATTCTTTGGTTAGATTGGCATCTAAGCCTTTTTCAAATTTCTGCACCCGCTCATATACACCGGCTTTTTGTAATGCGCGATTGACCACTTGCGTCTCATCGTTTGGACGATTTCCCATCAATATATTTTCTCGTAAAGAAAACGCCATCATTTTGTAATCTTGAAAGGCAACGCCAAAAAGATCTCTGTACGCCTTCAAGTTGTATTCCGTAATATTCACTCCATTTAGCAGGATTTCGCCTTCCGTTGGATCATAGAGACGTAGCAGCAACTTGATTAACGTGGTTTTCCCTGCGCCATTGTGACCCACGAGCGCTACGGTTTTCGCGCCCTCTACACGAAAAGACACATGAGAGATCATCGGTTTCCCCTCTTGATAGGCAAAGCTTACGTCGCGAAATTCAATCGAATCAATCTGTGTGTTCGGTAGGATCCCATCTTGATCTTCCGGTATTTTGGCTTCGTATTCCATAAAGTTCTTCAAATAGCCAACCATCACCCCATTTTGCATAGCAGCGTTCACCGATTCGAAAAGCCCGATCATGATCCAACTGGTGGCAGTCATGGCGGAAAAGATGATCGTCAAATCTCCCAGACCGATCGATCCCGATACCATACAGCGAAACGCTGCGTAGCAAGTCACTCCTTCAAAGAAAATATGAAATGTCAAGATATTACGAAACCACATACTCCAAGAGGCTTTCGTGGCATGATGTTTGATCACACGCATACTATCGCCGGTTGCTTTGGAATACTTATCCATCATCAGTTGATAAATATTGGTATGTCTGATTTCTTTGGCATAATCCGACAGATACATCACGCGATTAACATAGGCTGCTTTCCGTACATTTTTTACATCATCCATATCTCTTCGGTAATTGATCTTGGCTTGTATCCGTCCAAATAGGAAGTTCCCCAATAAAGGTGCCAAGACAAACAAGCCCATCCACGGATCAATCGACAAGATCGCATAAAAAGCAATCGCTGATGCTACCACACCAAAGATGATTTCGAAAAAGGATGTGGTACAGGCGATAAGCTTTTCGGCAGCGCCATTGATCGCCATCGTATATTTACTGTAAAACTCCGGATTTTCGTAGCATTCCAATTCCACATTGGCTGCCTTGGTATACAGCTTTGCATACACATTTTGATGTATCACAGTATCTGTTAACACTATTACACTGGTGCGATAATAAGAGCCATAGACACCAAGCGTGCAAAAGACGGCTGCAAACAAAAGCACCATACCGGTCAATTTTTCAAATGACAGACCTTGTTCCATACTCTCAATGATATAGCGCATGAAATACACGGAATAAAATAGCCATTCAAAGTAGCTGATGATTTCCCCTAACGCAATGCAAATGACTCGCTTGGGACTGCATGTCCATAAAAGGGACACGCCATATAGAAGATTTCGTATGTAGGAATGCTTCATGTTGGACTCCATTTCAAGTGTATGATTGATGTTCCATGTCATTTACTTTCAGATTTTGAGCATCGACAAATCGAAAAAGTGCGCTGATTCTATGCAACATTGCGTAGTTGAAATTGCATAAGAAGTTTTAAGCAAATAACATTGATTTATATCATGTGGTGCAAGTTGAATGCTAATACGAATAAAAGAAAAATACTCTATTACTTAATAAGGCGATCCTGTAAAAAATCCACGATCATCTGCTCTTCTTCTGTTGACAACCTGTTCATATGTCCCTTCCCTTTTTGCAAATAAGTGGTGCAATTTTCGATCATTTGCTCTGCTCGATTGATTACGCGCACACCGGGGAAAAGACAATCTCTTTCGGCAGCGATTACAAGAACCGGCGCTTTGCATTTTTTTATCAGATGCTCATGCACATTACTTGGCATACCTGTTTTGACTTTGGAGTAATCAATACTGAGCTTTGCCGTTTCGTAGATATCCTCTGAAATATTATCTTCCGTAACAGCCATCGGGAGCATACATTTCTTTAACCATTTATCCTTATGAGTCACCCAATACATCAGCATTGGAAGCATCATAGAGATACTTTCGATTGACGGCGCATTTTGAATTCCCGAAGGAACATAGAGTACCGCTCGTTTTACTTTCTTTGGAGCCCAGCACATGGTCTTCGCGATTATCCCGGCACCAAAGGAACCTCCAAATAAAGATATGCTGTCATAGCCAAGTGCATCAATCACTTGCTCTACCCATTTCCCGTAATCATAATTCTTTGCCGACAAACAGACTTCTGCACTTTTACCGGGATGACCTATCGTATCCACTGCTAAAATGTGAAAGTCTTTTGTAAGAAAATCACATTCTAAAAGGTTATACGCCGTTGTTGCATTTCCTCCGTGAAAAACCAATAATGGTATTCCTTTTCGATTACCCGTTTCAATCAAGTGCGTTATCCCATATGTAGTAGGAATCCATATATCTTTGTACGGTACCTTTAGTCTCTTTAATTGGGTTTCATATAGTGTAAGAATCTTCTGTTTGCCTTCTTCTGAATTATAGATTGTTTTCATATGTCTCCGCGATGGGTGAGTTATTTGTTTCATTCGGATAGTATACTTTACTTGTACAATAAAATCAATAATTTATGTGTGTAAATTATGTGTTTGCTGATCTACTGTTACAATTCACACGTTCGCCGATCTACGTTTCAGGCAATGTATACCGGACGAACCGGGGCACTCCTCTACGTTATGAGTTGTGTGTACCGGACGAACCGCACAGAGCCGAAGGGAGTTTTGGGTGTTAGACTCTCTGGGCGTTCCGATGAGCCCGAACAGGGAAAATGCGCGCACAAGCAAGCGCTCATTTTCCCTTGGTCTCATCTCCACAGAACGTATAACACCCAAAACTCCCTTCGGCT
>JAISHZ010000312.1 GCA_031262285.1 Lachnospiraceae bacterium
ATCATACAGGTTATCTGACATACCACGCACGGTATCAGACAGTAATTTAGCCGCTGTTTCAGGGTCGGGAGATTTATTTAGTTCCTGTGCTGCCTTCCTTATCATGATCGGCAGTATCTTCGTGATCATTTTAGAAGTCTCCCCGCCACCGAACAATCCCCCCATCCCATCTGATACGGCGAAAAATCCTTCGTCCGGGCAGCAGATTACTTCGTCCTGATTGGAGGAACAGCGCACTCCGATATCTGTTCCGGCTGCATAGCGGTATCGGATATTAAATGCTTCTGCGTTCATTACAAGGCTCCTTCAATCATTTTTTGAAACTCAAGCGCACTGCTCACGCGGATCGGTTCTTCGATGAGAGCATGGTCGATCACTTCTGCTAACTTAATCGGAATAGAGGAGTCACGTTTACGGATAGGTATCGCTTCACTGCAGAGCGCTGCATGATAAACATCCGGACTGTTTTCATAATCTTTGGGGAACAAACCGGTAAGCATATAGTAGTAGCTGGCGGCTGCCGCCCAAACGTCAACGTCCGGTTTGGCATATTTATAGTTTCGAATTTGCTTTCTCGACATGAAGACAGGAGTGCCGCCCATTTGATTCGTACGAGTATTGCCTGAAAGTCCGGCGGTTTCAAAGGCTTTGGCAATACCAAAATCGGCCACCTTGGCGACAAAAGACTTGCCGCTGCCGCAAAGAAATATATTGGATGGCTTTAAATCTCGGTGCACAATACCGGTAACCGAGACGGTATCACCATTTTGCATTGTAGTAGTCAACGATGCGCTATGGGCATAGATCAAGCCTTCCATAACTTGCAAAATGATGTCGGTAGCCATGTCTACAGGAAGCTTGCCGCCATGCTTATTCATAAGATCCACAAGGTTGCCGCCGTCGCAATACTCCATTAGGATGAAATATACATCACCCGAATCACCAAACTTATGCTGCTTGATGATATTTTTGTGTTCAAGCTGCCCCGATATCGTAGCCTCTCGAATAAATATATTACGACTTTTCTCATTCACTGCAGCCTGAGGCAGCATCACCTTTAATGCCATCTGCTGTGTGGTGGCTTCCTCCTCCACTAACCAGACCTTACCCATGCCTCCTTGTCCTAGCAGTCGAACCTTTTTGTAACCTGCAATTTCGGTGGCTTCAGCATTCGGTTTTTTATAATGCCGCAAATATTGAATCATCAGATTGTCAGGATCGTTATGGCATTTTTCACAGATTCCCGGTGAATTGTCATCTGCTAACGTTGCTCCGCAAACCTCACAGAGGCGGTTGGAGTTGGATTCTCTGACTTCTTTGATCTGTTTTGCACGGGGCTGATGAATGGTCAGAACCAGCTCGCAATCTTTCCCAAGTCCCAGCCGGTCGCCTGATTTCATGGAAAAGTCATTAGTAGGTATTCCTCGTTGACCTATTTTCTCGCCGTTTAGAAATGTACCGTTTAGGGTATCGAGATCCCGCACCACCACGGAAGGCGGCGCAATATCTATCCTGCAATGATGGCGTGACACTGTCGCGTCTTCTTCGGGGAATACAATGGTGCAATCACTCTGTCGCCCTAAAATGAGGGATTCCTTTCCGGTGTAGATAAATGATTGACCCGAGAGCGCTCCTTTTTTTATACTCAAAGTTACCGATGCGGGCATGTTATTTCGTTTGCACTTCACAGCTTTTTTGCTTTTGTATGTTTTCATTAGTGATAGATATTCATCGGTGTCCTCCTTAGGCAAACGATTTTCTTTCGCCAGTAACTGTAGAATATCTTGCACATACCAGAGAAGACCACTACCCGAATAATCGGTATATGCTTCTTCAAACAAGCGGTCAATATCGCTTTTGTGACCTTCTTTATCGTAATAGTTCACCAGTTCTTCCGCCTGTTCCAATTGTGTTTCGTAAAATTTTTGGAATTCTTTATACTCCACACCTTCACAGCCATGTATATTGTCCAGCAGTTTTTCGGCATTGTTTAAGTCATAGTAGGGGTAACGCACATGAGCACACAGCAGTGCACCGAACAACACACAGTCTATTTTGGAAAGAGGTTCGCTAATAGGCTGTAGTCCCACGATTGTAAGCATCTGATCAATCTCGAGCTCGTTCATGTTTTCGTAGAGACCATAAACTATGAGTTTTGCGCGCAAACCTTTCACAGCGATTTCTTTATCAGAGACAAGAGGATAGAGGAGGTTTCGTAGTGCAACGGGCAGTTGCCCTGTAATGTACCTATCGTTAATACTTTGCCCTCCTGAATACAACTGAATAAAACGAATGAGTGCAGGATGGGGAATATAGATTTTGTCAAGAGCACTAAAGTGTTTGTCATTATCCATAATCCATTTCTTTAAATCGTTTATTGTCTTAACATCCCCCATAAACATTTGATCTAAGTAGAATGTAGGGATATCATCAGGCGAGTCAGCAAGTGAATATGAGTTGAGCTTATTCTGTAATAATGATTTTTTGTATTCTCCAACAATCCCTTCTTTACCGGCCAAATCGAGCAATGTAGTTCGACATAGTGCATCCAGTGGGTTTTTAATATATAAACGTGGATAATTATTAGCCAACAGGAAACTGCCTAGTTCTGCTTCATTCATCCCGAGAGCCATGCCCAATTCTTTAAAACGCTCTTTGCCGCGTGGTTTTGCATCCCCTTTCAACCATTTCCCTACCGCAACGTGGGATACCTGCGCACGTATGGCAAGTTCATGTTGGTTAATGTGTAATGCGGCCATCCGAGCTTTTAGATCGGCTACGAAATCATATTCCGTAAACTCATCCAACTGCTCCCTAAGCAGTTTCAGATCATCGGCTAGTACACTAGGGTCATTATGCTGCATTTCATCACCTCCTATGGTTCTATCATATCGCAAAAGGATCATTCGTTTCAAAACAAAGTTACATTTCTGTTTCCCATCATGATTTTGTCACTTAACCGTTTTTGTGTGCGTTGATAATAGCTATCTTGGCTGGTTAGATTCTCCATAAACTAAAATTAACAAATTTGTTGTAAGCTGTCAATTGCCTATCTTTTAATATCGCTTACGCTGTAGGAGATCCATAGTATAATGAATATCAGCCAATCATTTGATTTGTTCCAAACCCTACTTTTTACTACTATATTTCTGTTGTTTTTACCTTTGTCTTCCGTCAGATTACCACTTGACCTCAATTGTAGTCCAAATTTCTATACTTGATTTTGAGATTGGGTTAATAATTGCATAAATGGATGTAAGGAAGGTGGTTCGGACTTTCCCTTACAAAAATGATCGTCTAGTGTTGTCTCCTTTGTTTGTGCTAAAATGATCAGGTTGGCGGCATGAAAGGAGCCATTATGTCTAATTTTTGGTCTTAATATATCTTATGAGAAGCTGCAAAGCAGATTCTCATAAAAGGCGCAGTCCTTGCGCCGTCAATTGATTATAGGAAGCGTTTTCTGCTTCCTATAATATATCTTAACGGAAACTGCATCGTAGTTTTCGTGAAAAGGCGCTGTCCTTGCGCCGCATATCATATGACATGACATAGTCAAAGGTAAAAACCTGCGAAAGCGGGAGATAAACAAGGTTATTGTTTGAAAGTAAGAGCACTTTCAGACTTCTTAATTGAACGCGCGCTGTTGGCTCGAAGGGCAAAGTTTGAAAATAAGTGAACTTTCAAACTCCTTGATTGGTACGCGCGCCGCCTACGAGCAGACGGGGGGGAATTATGACTGTACGAGAATTTATCCATGACGGATTAGGTAGATTGCTTTTGCATTTGATATCGATGGCGGCGCTAGCTGCTTTTTTGCATTTGACGGGTACGGCGGGTGGGATCGTGGTCATCGTTTTATGTGTATGGGTATTGGGACTTGTGATCACGCAAATTGTCTTGTTTATCAAGGAAAAGCGACAGTTGGCTACTTTGGATAGTATCATGAAGGGTCTTGACAAAAAGTATTTGTTTGCTGAATGCGTGGAAATACCCAAGTGTTATTATGAGCGAAAGCTGTTTCTGTTGATGCGTCGATCCGGTAAAGCGATGATCGAGGCAGTCTCCTCTGAGCGAGCGAGTCGTCAAGAATATCGTGAATATATTGAAAGTTGGGTCCATGAGATAAAATCACCCATCACGACGGCGGAGTTGATTGCCGGTAGCGCTACGGAGGCAATAAGGCGTAAGCTTACACCGGAGTTGGCGAGCATCGAAAACCATGTGGAACGAGCATTGTACTATGCGCGTGCGGATCATGCGGAAACGGATTTTCTGATCAAGAAAGCTTCGTTGGAGAAGATGGTCATACAAGCTTTGGACAAACACCGTACTCTTCTCATTCAAAGTGGGATCCGTATAGAAATGGAGCAACTAGATCGAATGGTGTACACGGATAGTAAGTGGGTTGTTTTTATACTGGGTCAGCTTTTGCAAAATGCAGTACGTTATCGAGGGGAATCTCCATATATCCGATTTCATGCGAATATCGTGCAACAGCAGGTACAGCTTGTAATTTACGACAACGGTATTGGGATTCCGACACATGAGCTTCCAAGAATATTTGATCGAGGTTTTTCCGGCAGCAATGGGAGACAGCGCGGGGGATCGACAGGTATGGGGCTTTATATTAGTCGTAAGTTGGCAACTCATATGTCGGTGGAACTGCGAGCGACGTCTGATATGGGACATGGCACGACGATTACAATGACCTTTCCCAAAAACGACATGAATCACAGCTATCTTACGAAAGTGTAAGAGAAATCCATACCAATTCGATACCAAAAACGTTGCTTCCATGTTAAAGTTACTTCCGAAAGGTAGGAGGTTCCATTCATACGTTCGCTTCTCTATGTTCCATAACTCCCCCGGCTCTGTACGGTTCGACCGGTATACACAGCCCTT
>JAISHZ010000141.1 GCA_031262285.1 Lachnospiraceae bacterium
AATCAATATAACTGCCAATCGCTCACTTACAAGTTTAT
The DNA here is from genome assembly GCA_031262285.1 of Lachnospiraceae bacterium. The sequence continues at coordinate 39 of JAISHZ010000141.1, forward strand.
GGGTGATACACGTGTTTTACACAGAAGATTCGTTGAACGTGAGAATACACCTGAGCGCGGAAACGTGAATAAAATGTTTGCCGAGGTTCTGTTTTGTGATTTTGATGGATGGTGCCGTAATTTAGATTCATTCGATGTGGGTGGGAAAGTAATGCGTATTGATACCACAGATTATTCCAAGGTCGATTATCAATGTCTTATTGAAACTGCGCGTAAATTTCTAAACGACGCAAGTTTTCCACAGGCTCATATCCCAGTAAACCCTTGAAGCAACAAAAGACTAGTTACTCGTAACCGTCTCTAGCCTCATTACAGATAAAGCTTTAGCGTATATAAACGAATCACCGCAAGGGAGCTTGCTGAGCGCTTCGGGCTAGCACAAAATGATAAACTATTCGAAATGGTGAAAGGTATTTCTTACCCCCTCCTTGACTCTGCCGTTGCGGAAACCTTTATACTTTTTCTTGTGAGGGAATAACCAGCTGCAAAGAAAGGAGTTTTGTACAATGAATAATCTAATTAAAATCAGCGAAATGTCCTCGCGCCACAACATTTCGGCGCGGACGCTGCGGTACTATGAGGAAATGGGGCTGCTCGCAAGTACGCGGAGCGAAGATTACGCTTACCGAATGTATGACGACAAAGCGCTCAAGCGGCTGGAGCAAATTCTGATTCTGCGCAAGCTTAATATCAGCATAAAGGACATCAAGCGGATTTTCGATGCGGCAGGCTCAGAGGTCGTACTGGAGGTATTAGGCAAAAAGGTGGACAACATCGACGATGAAGTGGCTCTGCTGAATGAACTCAAAAACATTGTGCTTGACTTTATCGAACAAATCAAAGCCGCCGACTTCGGCAGCGGCGACGATGTGAAGCGTCTGTATGAAAAAGCAAGTGAGATTGAAACGCATTTGACGAATGTTAATTACGACGGTAACGCAACGAAAATAAATCGCTTGTTTGAGGTTACCGAAAAGCTTGCTCAAAAAGCCGCTTCCAGATTAGAAATACCTGATAACGTGCTGAAGCCGCTCTTGAAAAACGTTTACTTCATTCTGGGCAGCGGTGCTGATGTCGCGGATGAGTTGGAGCGTAAATATGGGGTTTTTGTTTATCATACCTGCGATTACCGGCGGCACCACGCAAAAAGTGCCGATCCGCAGTTTCAACCTGAATTGACGCGCAATGTGACGGATTTTTTTGCCCTCGAACCGGAGGACGCTCTGCGTCACGAATTAGGTGTTGTGCACGAGTATACGCCAATGGTTATATTGGATTTAATTAAACTGACAGCTGAGCATGACTTTATCATCTGCGAAAACGATATTGACATTGACAGTATTATACAGATTGTAACAAATGTAATTGACATCTCGGAATATAACACATGGGATAATTGGATGGATACTTATAAAAACAACATCTCTGCCCGTGACATTTCCGATGATGATAAACGAAGACTTGTGGGTGAAGTGGATAGAGTGTGGTATAGCGGTAAACCTGAAAACCCTCGGAGCGGTCCGAAATATGGAATCAAGAGAATTTGGCGCGATATGAATACGACGACTGCGCAGCTTGCAGATCTGGTTGCACAGTATTTTCATTTCGAAGAAATAGCAATCCGCACCATTCTCACGGGTGAAGCGCAAGAACTCGCTCTCGATTTCGTTGCTCATCTGCGTTTGTGTGGTGCGGAGTTTGAACGCAGTTCGACCGATTACTGGGCAGACAAATTATATTGGTATATCAAATATCGCAATGAATTTGTCGGATTCATCTTAATTAACGGTTACGGTGATGTCGGCGATAAAACAGAGCCGGAAGGGTGGATATTTTGGTCGGACAATTATATTTCCGACACATTTGCCGAATATCCAATGGATGATCACGCAAAAGAAATCGCATATAATCATGTCGATATCGGCACTTGTGGTGGAGGAATGAAAGTTAATGTGTTTGGGAAAGAATTTTACCCTGTATGTAATGGCACAACCTTCCGTTTCGACAATCCGAACACTGAGGAAATTCAATGCGCTAAGAAGCTTGCAGAGATACGAATAAACGAAATCCAATATCAATCAGCAAGAGTATGATTCTGTCCTCGTATTCCCAAATACAAATAAATTTGAGGCGGATATGAAAACAAGAAAGGAGTAAAATTATGTGTTTATATTGTAGAGAGGAAGCAATGCTTCATAGTACAACAACTCACGTAGTTACATTAGATAACTGCATCATTGTAATTAAAAATGTTCCTTGTGATGAATGTGTTCAATGCGGCGAAAAATATTATAGTGATGAAGTTATGGAGCAATTGGAGACGATTATTTCCAAGGCAAAAAACCTGGCAAGCGATGTATTTGTAACGAATTATAATAGTATTGTGGCTTGATGTTAGATTGAACTATCCTTCTCCCAAAGGACTTGCTCTATTTTATGTTAATTTTCTTTATACCTTTCGCTTGCTTAATGTCTTCTTGTTGATAATTGATACAATTTCGTCTTTATCTCACCCCTTTCGGGTCGATTCGTCAAGGACATAGTTTGCACTTGTTCGCTCGTAAAGACTGTGAACTGTGATGGGAGAAACTTTAAGCTTCGCTCGGTTTGGATGCATGCTTCATAAATATCTTGCTTATGCATGAAACCTGTTTGACATGGTGATAATATTTTGATAAGAT
>JAISHZ010000229.1 GCA_031262285.1 Lachnospiraceae bacterium
CGGTCAAGGCAGCGACAAGATCCACGTCTTTTGGTGTGTGTCCCCATGTGTCCACGCCGGAGGCGTAAACGGTGCTGTAACGCTGTTCATATGCGTGATAATAGGGAGTTTGGGGGTACTCAGCTAAATCTTTGTAACTTCCATTATGGTTATGCTGCATACAACGATATTCCTTCCTGATTCACGTTTCTATAAAATGGATAGGCGTTCTCCCAGTACTTAAAATGTTCTTCATTTTTTACGATAGGCATTAACAGCAAATCTTTTTCCATGTTTATATCAAATGTAAAATCTGAGAGAGCTTCGCCATATTGCTTAATATCATCTTCTTGCAGATCTACTAAGACCATAATATCAACATCAGAATCCTTTGTAAAATCTCCTCTGGCATATGACCCATAAAGAATTACTCGCTTTAAGTGTCCTCCATACAAGTCATGTAATTTGTTTACATATTCTTTTATAACAGTTTGTAATGATAGCGGCATATGGTATATCCTCCCTACCTTTTTTCTATATGATAGGTACTAAATCCAGTTTAAATAATCATATCCTACCACGATCGATAACAGAATGCACTTATTCTTTTCAGTATTGATCTACGAGCCCGCGACAATGATTACCCTAAATGATTCACAGAGTAATGAAACCCATATTTTGACGAATGAAACGACAAAACCTATGAACAGTACATTCTGACTGCATACATCAGCTGTCTTTCGGGATGATGCGACCGGTGCGGTAAGCTTCCAGGAGGTTGTTTAGGATGTGGATTTGGTCTATGAGATTTGCTCCTACATCTGTATCTCGTACCATGATACGTTCTTGGGCGGTTTCCACTAGAACGGAATTGGTAATAATGTCGTCGTTATGATGTATGGCGGACTCTACGCCCCAGAAGGGTCGGTGGGATAAGAGGCGCATACCATGAGAATTGTATATAAGAGTATATCCGGCGATGCCTGTCTGTTTCTGATAGGCTTTGCAGAAGCCGCCGTCAATAAAGAGAAGTTTGCCTCCTGCTCTGACGGGAGTCTCTCCTTCTGATACGCGAACAGGGACATGACCGTTGATGATGTGACCTCCCTGGGAGGACAAGCCAAATTCCTCCAAGATAAGGGAGCATATCTCTTCCTCGTTACAGAGGTGGTAATATGCGTTCTTTTCTTCTTTGTGGGTATTAGGGTCATTTATAAACATACGCTCGAAAGTGGTCATTTTGGCTCTGCCAAAAAGAGGCGATAAGCTTCCGCACCATAAGTACCACATACAATCCAGATCGAACTGCTTTCTTTCTATACTTTTGCCAAAGTAAGCACGTCTGGCGATGGTTTCGAATTCATCCATAAGCGCTCGGCCACACAGTCTCTTGCCGTTTAGTTTCAGATTGGCAAAGGAACCATCCGCATTTAATGGTATACAGCCGTGATATAGAAGGTTTTGATTGTGACATTTGTACATACTGCCATTGCGATACAGGAAACGGATATGTTTGTGAAGGAGGGTACTATTTAAGAAGGAATTGCGCAAGTGCTCCATGACTTCTCGTTCTTCCTTGGTTAAAGCTTCGGGAGAAGCCGGATCAACTGTGGCAAAATCATCGGATTTCAGTGGATAGGGTTTGTTGTTTATGACAAGTTCCCATTTTTGATAATCAATTTGTTCTAACAGAAGCCGATCTTCCATATGAAAACAGGGATTTCTCCTAATAATCTGCCCTTCCAGCTTGAATAGAATCATACTGATCGCTTTCATAATGGATTGGTCCAAACTATCCTCATGGGGATACTGACTTTCTGCAAACAATGCCAAGGGACGTAAGCTGATGCCATAACCGTTTTCCAAAAAGTCATAGTTACCTGCCGCTACGTTATTGCGGATTGCCGCTGCAATACAAGCTTCGCTTCCCACTGTGGCGCCCATCCAGAGTACATCGTGATTTCCCCACTGTAAATCAACGTCGTGTTGCTTCATTAATAGATTGACGACCTTATCCGGACCGGGTCCCCTGTCATAGATATCCCCGACTACATGAAGTTTATCGACTGCCAGCACCTTAATAAGATTAGATAACTCCACGATAAAATCCTCTCCGCTTTTGGTTTGGATAATCGATTTTAAGATTTGTTGGTGGTATTGTTGTTGGTTCGTATCTTCGTCAGGTGCCGCATGGAGCAGCTCATCCATGATATAGCTGTACTCTTTTGGCATAGCCTTACGTACTTTGGAACGGGTGTATTTGGAGGAAAGAAATTTGCACAGTTCAATTAAGCGGAGTAATCGTTCTTCCTGCAGACTCTCTTGAAGGATGTCCTGTTCCTGTATTTCTTCTTCTATTATATCTGACTGCTGCAATCTTTTGCTTTTTTCCAATTCAAGCTTGGCAGCAGGATAGTAGATTAGGGTGCAAAGCTGAGATTTTTGCTCCGGAGATAAGGTATCGCCATACAACAGTTCCACTTTTTCTCGTATTACCCCTGAACAGTTATTCATGATATGTTGAAAAGCTTCAAATTCCCCATGAATATCACTGATAAAATGCTCTGTTCCTGTGGGGAGATTCATAATGGCATGCAAATTGATCAATTCTGTAATCACAGAACGGATCGTCGGGTAATTGGTGGATAGGAATTTTAAGAAAGTGTCATCTTTCATAGTTGCTCCCGTCGGTGCGCCGACGGCGCACATCTTAATCAAGGCGTTTGAAAGTTTCCTTACTTTCAAACTTGCTCCCGTCTGCTGTGTATGCTTGCATGATGTTTTTCATACCTCTAAAAATAGCATTTTTCTGTGAGAAATACAATCTATGAAAAGCAATTCTTGATAAGATTTACGATAACGATACACAAACTGTATCATATTTCGCTTGAAAAATGAATCGCAAGAAGCCATAATGTGAAATACAGAGAGCGCATTTCACTTCTGATGAGATGCCCACTGAAGCGGGCGAAAAACATGGAATAAATACGAGAAGCAAAAGCCGCTTTTCGCAACAGAGCAATCGCTTGCTATAGTAAAGTAACTTTTGACAAGTTCCACACAAATTGGGTGAAAGAAAGAGGGTATTGAAATGAGTGCTACGAAAAAGACAGATTATACACCACAACCGCAGAACCTCTCTATGTTGGATTCTACAGCGTTACCGGTTCAGGTAGGTAACACACAGATCATCCGCTGTGAGGTCATCACCGTGCCGGAGACACGCTTTATCGGTAAACAGTATGATCACTACCCGAACTGGGGTGATGCGTGGGCGAATGGTTGGTTTGAGCAAATCGAGGCGATGGGTGCGCAATCACCTATCAATGATGGGAGCTACTGCGTTCTATATGGCAAGGATAACAATCACTGGATTGGCGAATTTATGGAAGCGGGAACGCCCGTGCCGGAAGGATTGGATTTCGTTGATATCCCTGAGAGTCAAGCCGTGTTATTTTTCATCAAAGGGAAACAAGGAGATTGTTTTACAACCGCTTACAATACGGATGTGATCAACGGTTTGATCGAGCAACTCGGTTTACCACACCCGGCAGATGATCGTAAACTCAAAGCTTTTGAGCGCGATAATTGCCCCAGATTTACAGACCCGGATGAAGAGGGCAATTTGATTTTGGATTATATTGTATTCATGGGCGCGTAAGCACATACGCATTGGTTCACAACAGTGTAATAGAAACGTGAAAGAGGTGGAGGCAGCATGAATATCGAAACATTACTGGACTCGCTTAATACGGAACAGCGGCAGGCGGCGACCCAAACAGAGGGCTTTATTCGTGTGATTGCCGGAGCAGGAAGCGGAAAGACGCGTGCTCTCACCGCGCGTTATGCGTATCTGGTGGAAGAATTGGGCGTATCCCCTGCTAATATCCTATGTATTACCTTTACCAACAAGGCAGCGCGAGAGATGAAATTGCGTCTGCGCGCCATTTTGGGGGATGGGATTGACACATCCTTCGTGTCCACGCTGCATTCTTTCTGTACGCGCGTACTGCGGGAGGATATTGGCAGGCTGTTTTATCCCGAGAGCTTTGTGGTACTCGACAACACCGATCAGAAAAGCATTTTGGAAGAGGTGTACGAAGAGCTGGGTATCAAGATGGACACAGCGACCTTTGAATTCATGATCGACAAGATTCGTTACGAAAAAAATCTCTTGAAATACTTGGACTACCTTGCTGTTCCCGGCAATGAGATCGGCAAGGTAGAGCCGAGTAATTTGGAACAAAAGATTATTTACCGTTATATCGAGAAACAAAAAAAGTATTTCGGGTTGGACTTCTTTGATTTGATCAATTTTACGATCTACCTTTTTGCACATCACGAAGATATTTTGCAAAAATGGTCGATGCGTCTACATTATGTAATGATTGACGAATTTCAAGATATCACGTTTAAAGAGTTTAAATTTCTGAGGACGCTGACCGACTTGCATCAGAATTTTTTTGTGGTCGGAGACCCGGATCAAAACATCTATGAATGGCGCGGCTCGCGGATGGAAGTGCTACTGGATTTTGAGCAAAATCTTCGTGCTTATTTCGCGGATGATGGCACTTCTTATTTCAAGGATCACGAGATCCATCCACTGCGGGCGAATTTTGAGACGGTGATTTTAGATGAAAATTATCGTTCCACACCGGAAATCCTAAACGCTTCCAATGACTTGATTGATCAGAATAACAACCGTATCAAAAAAGCGCTACACACGCAAAACCCAAGCGGACCCGTGGTAGAGCATTACCATGCCAAGAATGATGCCAATGAAATCCAATACATCGTCGGCAAAATCAAAGCTCATGTAGAGGGTGGCGGTAAATATGCGCAAATAGCTGTTTTGTATCGCTCTGCCTATGTTTCCCGCTTTATCGAGCAAGGTTTTTT
>JAISHZ010000335.1 GCA_031262285.1 Lachnospiraceae bacterium
TCAGCGAGATATTGGAACAGTTGAATCTAAAAGAAAATATGCGCAAAAATACTGTTGGGATGATCGCAATGTATTCCGAATTTTATGACACAGGTGTATATACTGCGATTACGGAGGCTTTACCATTCCCTTGCATCGGGTACACTTCATCTTTCCTTGGTTCCATTGGAGAGACAGGGGATTTGATGCTATCTGTCACGATGTTGACCAGTGACGAAAATGAATTTGGCGTGTTCCAAAGCCCTGTTATCAGTACATTGAGAGACCCGGCAGGTGCTAAGACAGCGGTAGATCAGCTTGCAGATGAGATATACAAGATAGGGCAACCAACGTTGGTATTTCCCTTTGTGGCTCTGACTCCTGAGTTTAGTATGGATGATATGGTAACCTTATTAGACACAGCACTTGATCATACACCCTTATTCGGAGCAGTGGTGTTTAGTAGCTTAGACAAGTCAGCTTTCACTTGTATTGGAAACGGCGAGAAGCTCATGAGAGAGATGATCATGGTGGTGGTATATGGTCCGCTGAAACCTCACTTCAAGGTGGTGACGGCGGTCAGCGACACCACCTTGTTGAGTAAACCTGCGAAAGTCACCAGAGCACGTTCCAGCGTATTGTTCGAAGTAAACAATACTCCGACCGTGGAATATCTGCACAAGATCGGTGCGATGACAGATAAAGAAAATACAGAGACCATGTGGATCTTGCCAACATTGGTAGAGAATCCGGAGAAAGGAATTCGAAAATCCCGTGCCTTTATGGGTTTTGCACCCAATGATCGCAGTGCTATCTATGCAGCAGGGAACGTTGATGAGGGATCGATGATATCTTTCAGCCAGTTGGATGCTAAGACCACAAACGAAACTGCAGTGAAAGCGTTTCGGGAATTGATTGAGGAAGATGCGGAATGCTTTTTGGGTGTATCCTGTATGGCCAGATCCATGGCAAATGGTGGAGACTACCTAAGAGAGTTACTCAACATCAGCGAATTATATAAGGAAACCAAAGAATCGAAGGGCAAGGAAATCGGATATCAGATCATCAGTGCGGCAGGAGAAGTCGCTCCGATCCTCAGCAATTCGGGCAATCTTGTGAACACACTGCATAATTATTCGCTCGTCATTTGCTATTTCAAGCAGGATTGATAGCACAGAGTAGATCATGTATTTTTCACACCCATTACGATAAACAAGAGATTTGGTAAGGCAATCATTATGGAAAATAGGTTCGAAGAGTTAGAGCAGCAGATTAATACGCTTACAGCGGCAAATAAGCAATTGACCATGGATCTGCGTAAATCCATGCGTAGTAATGATGCGTTAAGGCGGCAGCAGCAAATTAGTGAGTTGTCATTCAACTCTCGAAATGTGCTGCTGCAAACGCAGATTTTGGAGAATGCAAAACAGCGAAGATTTTTGACTAGTTTTATGCGCAGCAGTCAAAACTACGTGATATTTTTGGACGACGAGCTCACGATCGCCTATATTTCCAAAACATTCATGAACCATATCGGCGTAGAATATGATGATCAACTAAGAGGCATGAGTGTGTATGATTTTTATGCACGCTATTTTGATGTTGACACAGTTTCTAAAGTAACTCTGGGGATAGCAGAAGTTTCCAAAAGTATGCAGTTGTATCGAGTGAATACCACGCTACCTGATCAAAAAGGTGACTTGCACTACTATCAAGCAGTGTGCAGTCCTATGAGCGATGATGAGAATGGTTTGTGCGGTCTGATTATTATTTATTATGATGAAACGGAGATTGTAAGTGCATTAAGAGAAGCTGTTGAAGCCAACAAGGCGAAGTCCAGCTTTTTGGCAACAATGTCCCATGAAATAAGAACGCCTATGAATGCCATTATCGGCGTGTCTGAGATTGCTTTGGGTCACAAAGATTGGTCAGCAGAAACATTGGAGGCTTTCGAGAAAATTTACAGCAGTGGACATAGTCTGTTGGGGATTATCAACGATATTTTGGATTTGGGCAAAATAGAGTCCGGAAAGTTGGAGATATTGCCGGATCGTTACGATACCGCTTCTCTGATCTATGATTCGGCACAATTGAATATGACGCGAATAGGAAGTAAGCCGATAGATTTCAAATTGTCTGTATCGCCGAATATCCCTTCTATGTTGATCGGCGATGAATTGCGCATCAAGCAGATTTTGAACAACATTCTTTCCAATGCGATCAAATATACAGAAAGAGGCGAAGTTCGCTTTCATATTTTTTGCGAAGAAATAGCACCGCATGGCACAAGTGTAGAGTTTGTCTTCCAAGTAAGCGACACCGGACAAGGAATGAGCGAGGAGCAGTTAGAAACCCTGTTTAACGCGTATTCACGCTTCAACGCGTCCAAGAACAAGTACACGGAAGGCACAGGGTTGGGGATGAACATCACCCAGCGACTGGTATCGTTGATGAACGGTACGATTACGGTTGAGAGCGAAGTGGGTACCGGTAGTACTTTTACGGTCAGACTACCGCAAGTTCGAAAGGGTAATACAGTACTGGGAGCGAAGTTGGCAGGAAGCTTATCCAGATTTGAAAATAAAACCAAAAAGCACTCCTCCGGATCAAAACTAACCTATACACCGATGCCTTATGGGCGGGTACTCATTGTGGACGATATTGAATCGAACTTGTACGTTGCATCCGGTTTGATGAAACCATATGGTCTGACCATTGAAACAGTGACAAGCGGGCAGCAGGCAATAGACAAAATCAATGCGGGAGCAGAATATGATGTTATATTCATGGATCATATGATGCCGATTATGGACGGCATTGAATCAACCGAGATCATACGAAAACAAGGCTATCATCAACCTATCGTAGCATTAACGGCAAATGCGGTTGCGGGTAACGCAGATATGTTTCTTTCCAATGGGTTCGATGGCTTCATTTCAAAACCCATCGATATTCGTCAGTTAAACGATGTCTTAAACCGCTTCGTAAGAGATCGTCATTCTACGGATCATTTTCTATATGAGGGACAGACGGATCTCGCGAAGGATGCTACACCGTCTGTATCGGATCTGGATCCGATGTTGGTGCGATTCTTTGTCAAGGATGCACAGAAAGCCATTGATACCATAGAAGCCTCTCTGTTAAACAATGACCTGCAAATTTATCGGATTAATGTTCATTCTATGAAGTCGGCATTGGCGAACATACAGCATCATGATTTGTCCGAAAGAGCACGAGTACTGGAAGAGGCAGCCAGAGCGAATGATCGGAATACCATAGCAGAACAAACAGAAGGATTCCTAGAAGCATTAAGGGAAGTGACAGAAAGTCTGCGCAGTCCCGAAGATGATGAGACTGAGGCTGTGCTTGATCCTGCAGTGAAAGCACGTATTAGGGCAGCTGCTTCAGAGTATGACAATATAGCAATTACGGCAGAATTGAACATGGTAAAAGGTGAATTACATCAGAAATTAGAAGAATTGCTACTCTCTAGCGATTTTGAAGCGATTGAAGAACTTTTTGCCGACAGGTAATAAACGAAAGATTTTCGAAAGAAAATCAAATGAAATCTGAATCTTTTGTGAAGTCTATTGTCTTTCGCAAAAATGGCGCTATAATACCTTTAGTGCTGTCTTCGAATGGTAAGGGACAAAAAGTGTCGTTTGTAGAGTTCATGACACTTGGCAATACATATAATGCCGAGCAGTCCTATATTCTAAGATATGCACATAACTTATAGGGAGCCTAAATATGCGAGACATATAGATGGGAGTGAAATGAAAGCATTGGCAAACGGTTTCAAAACATACAAGCACGGGTTACTTATTGTGATTTACATGATATTCTATCTTTTTTGTTTTTTTATTTTGGAGAATCAGCAGATCAAAGGAAGAACAATTATTCATATGGAAATAGATGATTATGTGCCTTTTGTGGAAGTATTTGTCATTCCATATTATATGTGGTTCGGATTTGTCGCACTGGCGATTGTGCTGTTGATTTTTCAAAACAAGAAAGAATATTATAAAGCTTGCGTATTTCTAATCACCGGGATGACACTTTTCTTGCTCGTTTCGGCATTATTGCCAAATGGATTGCAGTTACGTCCGTTGGTAATGCCCAGAGATAATTTTTTCACGCGAATGCTCCAAGGTTTGTATCAAGTCGATACTTCAACCAATGTGTGGCCGAGTATTCATGTTTACAATTCAATCGGTGCATATATCGCGATTACCAAAAGCCGTTGGGGGAGGAATCCGATCTTCAAGATGGCGTCTTTGGGTTTGTGTATTTCCATCATCGCGTCGACGATGCTGATTAAGCAGCATTCAGTCTTTGATGTGATCACAGCTTTGTGCTTGGCAGGAGTGATGTATGCGATCGTGTACCGACCCGAAGCGATTTTTCGTAAATCGCGCCGTCCGCAACCGGAAATATAGCGATTTGTGAGGAACTATGTCTATTCATATGAAGTACAAAACACCGCACTCGCAAGCTAGTTGCTAACGTGTGCGGTGTTTTGTACGTATATGGATCAGTTAAATTTAAATATTTTCTGGCAAATCCGATATCCCTCTACTGAAATCTTGCGACCGCCGCGTCCGGGTAGATTCATAGCGCTTCCCAATATGCCACGTCTCATCCAATAATAGAGCAGTCGATCTTTTTCTTTGAGATATTTCCACAATTCTTTTTTCTTTTGTAAATTCTCAGGCGTATCGGAGCGTATGAGTAAAACGGATGAAACTGTGGTTACGATCTCTAAGTAATTGCGCATATATTGTTGCAGTCGTTTGGTACGAGAGATCAAATTGCGATTCGTTGTATAATAATCGATCATCAGTTTATTGACCAAAATTTGTTGATCAATGCGTTTGATCATGGTCGCTTCGTTTACAGATTGCCCTTCACGCCCAATATAATAGCGATAGAAATTCTCATCAAGATAATACATATTTCGCACATGAGGCAAAGGTTCAAACACATAAATATTGTCTACATAGAAAGTATGCTCCGGCAAATTCAGTTTGCTTTCTCGTAGTAGTCTCGTCCGAAAAATAACGGAGTGCATTAAAATGTAGTGACCTTTGGTAAAAAAGTGGCAATCTTCCCATGTGAATATTTTGTCTTTGGGTAGAATACGACGGTAATGCATTACTTTTTTGAGACGTTCCCCTTCTTTTTCGTAGACAAAGTTGCTGACGAGCATATCCAAACTTGGGCTGCCGCCGGCCAATTCTTTGAGCGTATCGAGTATTTTCAAATAAGCGTCTTCCGAAACCCAATCGTCACTGTCCACTACTTTAAAGAAAAGTCCGGACGCGTTACGCAGTCCCGTGTTTACCGCAGAACCATGACCGCCGTTTACCTTATGAATGGCTCGGATAATTTCCGGAAAATTCGCTTCATATTCATCAGCAATCTGTGCAGTTTGATCGGTGGAGCCATCATCAACGATGATGATTTCTACATCTTGTTTTCCGATCAACAAAGAATCTATACACTTCCTCATGTAATCTTGTGAGTTAAAGCATGGTATTGTGATTGTCAATAATTTCATCGTGTTAATCCTTCCTGCTGCTTGGACATTCTCGGCGTATTTTACGATAATTGCGCTCGGAAATCAAGCGTATTCTCAGTGGCTTATGAATATAGATATTTCATATATGCTAAAAAAGCAGATGGGATCGCATAATGTTGGATTATGTCGGCGCATTCTAAGTAGATCCATGTATCTGTATCGGAAATAGTGTCTTTGCTATTGGAGGATTCGAGTTCATCAATTTGTATGAAATATCCTCTCATGTGCCATTCTCGATGGGTAAATATGTGCTTGGCGCTCCCTGCCTCTTGTATGTGGATAGCGTTCAGACCGCGATCTTGTAAATAGGAGATCACTTCTTTGTCATTATGGTAGCCGGGTAAATTGGGAAATTCGTACATACCGCGTAAAAGTCCCTTATCCGGGCGTTTATGAAGTGCGATCTTGTTGTGTTGCTGAATAATTAAGATTGTTTTTTGTTCTGTAAGGCGTGGCTTCTTCGCGTCTTTGCGAGGATATTCGCGTTCCGCTTTTGCTTGATGGGCGAGACAAAAGCGTTCCAGTGGGCAATCGAAACATTTTGGTTCTCCGTTGGGGACGCAAATACAAGCTCCCAATTCCATGAGCGCTTGATTAAAAGCACCGGGACGCGATTGCGGTATATGAGAAAGCGTGGTGGTTTGTGCCCATAGTTTTGCCGATGGTTGGTTGATCGGGATACTGTTTTGATATAGACGGGTAAGTACCCTTTGTACATTGCCGTCAACAGCAGGGTGTGGCAGTCCGAATGCGATAGAAGCAATCGCTCCGGCAGTATAAGCGCCGATTCCGGATAGCGTCAGCAGTTGTTCATAGTTAGGTGGTATTTGTCCTGCGTATTCTGTCATGATTTGTTGCGCAGCACGTTTGAGATTGCGTGCTCTGCTGTAATATCCCAAACCTTCCCAAAGTTTGAGCAGTAGATCTTCTGAGACCTCGGAAAGGCTTTTTACATCCGGAAGGTGATGTAAAAATCGCTCAAAATATGGTTTCACAGCTTCGACACGCGTTTGTTGCAGCATGATTTCTGAAATCCAGACACGGTAAGGGGTCGGATCCTCTCGCCAAGGTAAGTGCCGTTTGTTGGTATCATACCAGTCTAATAGCGCGTTCGTAAGGGTGACTTTTTCGTCTGTAGGATAGGTGGTTGTTAGGTATGTTTTATCTGAGGTCATAAAATCTCCCGCAACGCAATGCCCGGATTATGCAATATTAGCGTAAACGGGTGCATTCGTATTTTTGTAAAGTAATCAAGCAGTTGCGTAAGGAGAGGTAGCGCTCCTCCAAATCATCGTAGGCTACTTCTAAGTCACAAGCCACTGCCATCGTGGTGATCATTTCATGAGTCAAACGATGATGTAGAGCAGATAAAATGTTGAGTTTGGCTTCATAGGTGTCGGAATCGAGAAACTCTAAAACCATGGGATCCAAAGTAAGTTCTTCTTGGAGAGAGTCTTGGTGCGAATATTCTAAAGGAATAGAGTCCTCATTTGTGGGTAGGGTGGCGTTGCCTGTTGTCGTAAACGCAGTCTGATCACTCTTTTGGAAGCGAGGGACTTTCATTGCGTTGTCGGGTTTCGGCGTGACTTGTGCAAAAAACCAATCGGTGGTGGCGACATATGTTTCAAAATTTCCGAACAATTCTTGATAGATCAGTACTGGTTCATGAGTCTTGGCATCTTTCGCCAACAGAACGATTTGAACCATCGATCCGGAATAATGTACATATTTTTCGTACGGTTGAGGAATTGGCATTTGGAAACCTCCTTTTTCAAATCCGGCTTTCTCGATGCCCAAAGCCAAGCCACCGGCACCGGCAAATAACTCTATCGTTGTCAACGTTAAGTACCTTTCCCTTCGTAGTAGGACTGTAAGATATCGTAAAACTTCCTCGTAATTATAGCTGCAAAATAAAGTTTCATCAAGTTGAATCAAGGGTCACTTTTTGTTGCGGCGCTGCTATGTTAGTCTAACACCCAAAACTCCCCTTGGCTCTGCGCGGTTCGTCCGGGATACAACGTTTTTGAAACGTAGATTGGCGAATCTGTAAATTGTATAGAAACAGTCGTGAAGCGAAGCTTGCTTTTTGTGCATGAAGTTACTATAATCTAATGAATGAAATGGAATCAAGTAGAATTGAAAGCGTAACGCTATTCGTAAGAAAAACAAAGCGTTGATACACAGTGAGGGCAGAATGGATGGAATTTGATGTGAAGATCAATTCCGGCGATTTGTATGATTATATGCTTGCGCATACTTTTCATGGCGCGGCAGGAATCATCGGAAGCGGAATCGGTGCGATGATTCTGATATTTGGATTGTCACAGAGTCGTTGGATGTATATTGTTGCGGGCGTTATTTTATTGGCGTATCAACCTTGTGCTCTTTTTGTTAAGAGTAAACAACAGATTCTGGCGAATCCTGTATTTGCGCAACCATTGCATTATTCTTTTGAAGAAGAAGCAATTTGCGTTTCACAAGGAGAAGAAAAGCAACAGATTGCTTGGGAAAATGTTGTAAAGGTTACTTCGACGAATCGATGTATCATGCTTTACACATCGCCTATCTATGCTTCTATTCTGCCACGTAGGGAAATGGGAGAACTTACAACACCTGTTATTCAATATATCAGTACACACGTGCCACCGAAAAAAGTGAAAATTCGATTTTAAGTCTTGATCAATAGGACAGAGGAGTAAAAGTGACGGCTGTAATTGAAACGTATTCGACCGAAGATACCTATCTTTGCGGAGAACAATTTGGAAAACAATCAAACAGTGGAGATCTTTATGCACTGATGGGGGATCTTGGCGTTGGGAAGACGGTGTTTGCACAAGGCTTTGCAGCAGGGTTGTTGATACAAGAACCGATTGTAAGCCCGACTTTTACCATTCTACATATTTATGAGCAGGGAAGACTTTCGTTTTATCATTTCGACTGTTATCGAATAATAGATGATTCTGAAATGGAAGATTTGGGCTATGAAGAGTATTTTTATGGCAATGGGGTATGTTTGGTAGAATGGAGTGAACAGATTCGATCGTTATTGCCGGAAAACACAAGATTTGTGTCAATCAAAAAAGATTTATCAAAAGGAGAGAATTATCGCTTGATCCAAGTGACGGATACAGTCATGCACCCTGTGCAGAGGAAAGCCAATGTTGAGGGGTAGATGATAAACGATAAAAAATTGTGATTGATAGATCATACACCGATCGGTACAACTCATGCATTTGAGTAGCACGAAGAAGCGACGAATGATACGGTGTTCGTTGTGTGGGAATGGAGAGCGTATGAAGATAGTTGCTTTGGACACCTCGGGTCTGGTGGCAAGCGTAGCGGTAGCGGAAGATGGGGTGGTATTGGCGCAGTATAGTATCCAATACAAAAAAACGCACTCTCAAACGATGCTGCCCATGCTAGCTTCCATCAAGGAAATGATAGAGTTAGATCTAAAGACCGTAGATGCAGTGGCGATAGCCGGTGGACCGGGATCTTTTACAGGACTTCGAATTGGCGCAGGCACGGCAAAAGGACTTGCGTATGCGCTTCATGTGCCGATTGTAGCGGTGCCCACGTTAGAAGGTCTGGCTTACCATTTTTGGGGGACGGATAAGTTGGTGTGTCCGCTTATGGATGCGCGGCGAATGCAGGTCTATACCGGAATATATGCTTTTACTCATCAAGGCGATCAGATGCAAATGGAAGAAATATTTCCACCTTGCGCGGTTGAGTTGGCAGTTATTTTAGAACAGATACAAAAGTTAGATAGAGAAGTGATTTTCTTAGGTGATGGAGTTGCTGTCTATTTAGAGCAAATCAAAGAGGCGAAGCTACCTCCTTATCTGATTGCTCCTCCTCATAAAAATGCGCAATCAGCAGCCAACATTGCAGTACTTGCGTCACGTTACGCGACGCAAGCGACGCAAGCAATCACAGTTAAGTCGCAGGAAACACATGATGCATCTCACGCATTTTCCGATCAAGGACAAGTATCCGCAGTCAAAGCACAGGAGATAAATGTATTTCCCGATCAAGGACAAGTATCCGTAGTCAAGGCACAGGAAACAAATGAAGTGCCTCACGTATTTAATGACCAAGGACAAGTATCCGTAGTCAAATCGCGGGAAACGGATGAAGCGTTAAGTGATGGAAAGAAATCACCTATCGATTTGAGACAAGCACAAGCAGGCGTATTGCGAAACGCTGAAAGAGTACTGTCAGCGGCAGAATTTGTGCCACAATATTATCGCCTCAGTCAAGCAGAGCGGGAAAGACGTGCAGGACTTCATGTCCGCATCCGGAAGTTAGAATTGGCAGATGTAGAGCAAGTAAGCAAGATAGAGGCACAATCTTTTAGTATGCCATGGTCAGCAGCGGATTTTGCGGATCTAGCTCAGGAAAAAGACGCGCTTTATTATGTTGCGACAGCCAATGAAGAAATCATCGGTTGCGGCGGCGCATCTGTAGTGGTAGGGGAAGCATATATCAACAATGTCGTCGTGATGGAAAAATACAGG
>JAISHZ010000025.1 GCA_031262285.1 Lachnospiraceae bacterium
TTTGCTTACAAAATAGATGAAACAGATTTGTGTTATCGACTTTTTACCGAAAAGGGATTTCTCTGGGGTGGCAATTGGAATAGCCTAAAAGACTATCAACATTTCTATCAGAATCCAACATAACGCATAGCTTGTTTCAATCGCTATTCTATGATATCATTCACCCTAGCGCAATGAGGGACAGGAGACACTATGGAAGGTAAACCGCAGATCGTAAAGACAAAAGATCTCGTCTTTGACTATATTCGCCGCGATGAAGAAGATCATGTGATCGGCATTCATACCGCAGTGGATCATGTCAACCTTGATATCGCGCAAGGAGATTTTATTGCGATCCTCGGACACAATGGTTCCGGCAAATCGACTCTCGCCAAACACATCAATGCGATTCTATATCCCACAGAAGGAATCGTGTGGGTAGATGGGCAAGATACGACTGATGAATCTAAGCTGTGGGATATCAGACAAACAGCGGGGATGGTCTTTCAAAATCCGGACAATCAGATTATCGGGCAAGTCGTGGAAGAGGATGTAGGGTTTGGACCCGAAAATATGGGAGTACCTACTGGGGAGATCTGGGAAAGAGTGGAAGAAAGCTTAAAAGCAGTAGGGATGTGGGAATATCGGAAACATTCGCCCAATAAATTATCAGGAGGGCAAAAGCAACGAGTGTCGATAGCGGGGGTCTTAGCTATGCACCCCAAATGTATCATTTTGGACGAACCGACTGCCATGCTGGATCCCGGCGGGCGAAAAGAAGTTATTCGCGCCGCAAAAGCGTTGAATGATGTCGAAAAGGTTACGATCATATTGATCACGCATTATATGGAAGAGACCATCTATGCCGACAAGATATTTGTCATGGAGCAAGGTAAGATAGCTATGGAAGGTACGCCCAAAAGCGTATTTTCACAAGTGGAAAAATTAAAAGAATTGCGTTTGGATGTACCACAGGTGACACTTTTGGCATACGAATTGCAAAAACGTGGATTAGCGCTACCGGACGGAATCCTTTCGATGCCGGAGCTTGTAAAGGAATTAGAGAATATATGTCCATCATTATAGATCATCTATGTTACGATTACCAAGAAGGCACCTCTTTGGCTGTGAAAGCCTTAGATGATATCTGTTTGACCATTCCTGATGGTCAATTCATCGGAGTGATCGGTCACACCGGTAGCGGTAAATCAACATTGATTCAACATTTGAACGGTTTGATACAACCAACCAGCGGGCATATTTATGTGGATGGACAAGACATTCATGACAAAGACTATGACCGCAAAAAACTGCGCGCGCAAGTGGGATTGGTTTTTCAATACCCCGAGCACCAACTGTTTGAGACAGATGTCTTTCGAGATGTTTGCTTTGGACCTAAGAATCTTGGACTTGATAAAAAAGAAGTCCAACTTCGTGCATATGCGGCACTCAAACAAGTGGGTTTAGACGATGAATATTTCTATCTGTCTCCCTTTGAACTCTCGGGCGGGCAGAAACGACGAGCGGCGATAGCAGGAGTGTTGGCTATGCAACCCAAGGTATTGATATTGGATGAACCAACCGCAGGATTGGATCCCAAAGGGCGAGAAGAGATTCTGGAACAGATAGGTCTTCTCCGTGAAGAAATGCCGGACAGGACGATCATTTTGGTTTCTCATAGTATGGAAGACGTAGCGGAATATGTGGATCGTATCATAGTCATGAACCAAGGAACGATTCTCTATGATGGAACCCCTACGCAAGTATTCTCACATTATGCAGAGTTGGAAGCAGTGGGACTAAGTGCTCCGCAAGTCACTTATATGATGCATACTTTGCACGAAAAAGGATGGCAAATTAACGCTGAGATCACAACCATCGAAGAAGCCGCAAACGAAATTACGCGTGCCGCATTGCATAGAAGCGGCACACAGGGGACAAAATGCTAAGAGATATCACATTAGGACAATTTTATCAAGCAGAATCTCTTGTGCATCGACTGGATCCACGAGTGAAGTTGAGCGGCACACTACTCTTTTTGATTTCTTTGTTCTTTTTTCGCAATTTTTGGGGTTTTCTGGTGGCAGCTGTGTTTTTGGCAGTGGTGATCAAGATTTCCAAAGTACCATTTCGATATATGATCAAAGGTATGAGAGCGATTCTTTTTTTGTTGCTTTTTACGGTCATTCTCAATCTGTTCTTAACTCCCGGTACACCACTACTCACTTTCTGGAAGTTGACCATCACGATAGAAGGCTTGCGGATCGCCGCGTTTATGGCGCTTAGACTGACCTTTTTGATCATCGGCTCCTCCATTATGACGCTGACGACGACACCGAGCAATCTGACCGATGGATTGGAAAAAATGCTAAGTTTTCTCAAACCGTTAAAAGTTCCTGTCCATGAAGTGGCGATGATGCTCTCCATTGCGCTTCGATTTATTCCGATTTTATTAGAAGAAACGGACAAAATCATGAAAGCACAATTAGCCAGAGGTGCGGATTTTGAGAGCGGCAATTTGATGAAACGTGTCAAAGCGATGGTTCCGCTTTTGGTACCGCTCTTTATCTCCGCGTTTCGCCGCGCCAATGACTTGGCGATGGCGATGGAGGCTAGGTGCTATCGGGGAGGCGAGGGGCGAACCAAGATGAAGCCGCTTGTCTATCACAGAGCGGATTACCTATCCTACGCAGTGGTGATGGGATACCTTGTGTGTGCGATCATCATCGGTCGCATTTGATAAGTACCGTCAATGCGCTAACCGCGCAGATAGGAGCTTTTTGTGTGTTTGAAGCGAATTCGACTCGTCGTAGCGTATGATGGAACTGCGTATCATGGGTGGCAGATACAGAGCCAAGCACCGACGATCGAGAGTCAATTAAACGAGGGGCTAAGTCTCCTACTTGGGGAACCGATACGTGTGATCGGAGCCAGTCGCACTGATGCCGGGGTGCACGCATTGGGAAATATCGCTGTATTTGATACGCAAACAAGGATACCTGCTCCCAAAATCGCTTATGCGTTGAATGCTAGATTGCCACAGGACATTCGGATCGTTCGCTCAGAGGAAGTCCCTGGCGACTGGCATCCGCGTCGTGTTAGAGCAAGAAAGACTTACGCCTACCGTATTTTGTGTGCACCTTTTCCTGATCCGATGCGTCGGCTGTATACCCTACATTTCCCGGGAGTACTAGTGTATGAAGCTATGCAGGAGGCACTGCAGGCATTGGTGGGGGAACACGACTTTGCGAGTTTTTGCAAAATGGTGCCTACCCTTGATCCTCCTCAATCGACCATACGCACGATCTATTGGACACAACTGGAGCAACAAAATGATGAACTGATCATGAAAATATGCGGGAATGGTTTTTTGTACAATATGGTTCGTATTATCGCGGGTACTGTTTTGGACATCGGATGTGGTAGACGAAAGGAAGAATCAATCCATACGATTCTCGGTGCACGCAATCGAGCAAGTGCCGGACCGACAGCACCTGCTCACGCGTTGACATTGATAGGGTATGATTTTGATTGATTCTCATGTAACAAATGCTCTTGAAAATGGAACCGGTCGCACCTTTTTTGGCGATTTTGTTTCTAGACAAAGAAGGGGACGTATGATAGATTAGACCTCGTGGGGTCAAATTTCGATGGATTTTTCCTTACAACAACAACTTTAATAGTCACAATTTAGAAATGAGGTAATTACTGTCATGACGAAAGAAATTGTTCTGATCCTTTCAATTTGTGTAAGCGTCCTCTCTTTCGTATTTGCGTATTGGTTGTATGTATGGGTGAAAAAGCAACCATCCCAAAACGCACGAATCGCGGAAGTTGGCGGATATATTCGAGAAGGCGCGAATCAGTTCCTAAAGAAGGAATACCAAGTACTTGCGAGATTTGTCGGCATTGCGGCGATTCTGATCTTTGTGTTTCTACCGATTCCGATCTGGCAGGGGAAAGTACTTACCAATCTGATTATGGCAGTTTCCTATATCGCCGGTACCGTTTTCTCGGGATTTGCCGGTAAAATCGGTATTCAAGTCGCTACGATAGCCAATGCTAAGACGGCGGAGGCTGCGACCAGAGGAATCAGACCTTCTTTCTTAGCAGGATTTCGAGGTGGTGCTGTCATGGGCATGGCAGTCGTCGGATCCGCGCTTCTGGGCGTTTCGCTCGTTTTTTGGCTCACCGGAGACACCACAGCACTGCTTGGCTTCTCTTTCGGAGCTTCTTCCATGGCACTATTCGCGAAAGCAGGCGGCGGAATCTTTACGAAAACTGCCGATATCGCTGCAGATCTCACCGGTAAAGTAGAGCTTGGGATACCGGAAGATGATCCGCGCAATCCGGCTGTTATCGCTGACAATGTAGGCGATAATGTTGGTGATGTCGCCGGTATGGGTGCAGATTTGTTTGATTCCAATGTCGCAAGTATGTCGGCGGCGCTGGTCATGGGTGTAGCACTTGACAAAATTGCTACCGATTCGCAAAACACCATCATGGTATTTTGTTACGCAGCGGTCGGCTTATTGGCTTCCATCATCGGAGTAGCGACTGCCAGAATGAGCAAGAAAAATGACAATCCTACGACAGCATTAAATTCCTCTACGTATGTGACTACCGCTGTGTATGCAGTTTTGACAGCGATCATTACGTATGTGTTTGACTTTAAATGGCAAATTTGGGGCGCTTCCGCAGTCGGTCTG
>JAISHZ010000061.1 GCA_031262285.1 Lachnospiraceae bacterium
CCTCTGCCTGATCGATATTGGATACGAACTCCTGAAATAAAGACACTTCATAGATCGAAGTCATTTCATAAAGAGGAGGGGGTACCAAAATGACATAACGAAGACAATACCCGCCCCAAATAAGAATCGTTCCCAAACAGGAGAACAAAAGAACCTGTACCCATTTTGCTTTTAATTGTAAGAAAAGCAGCCTAAAATCGACTTCCGCTTTCGGAAAAAGTAATCCTTGCATCATCATCCCTATTAACGTACCTTCCGATATATTTCTCATACAAGACGTGTAAAAGCTTCTTTTGCTCCCCATCTGCACCCTTGTGTACAAGTATAATCATGAAAACAACATCTAGGATACGGCACTCCCAATACAAAGTTTTCCTGCTGTTCGATGAACTCATGCGCAACGATCCCTTCAGACTCAGAAAGAGCTAAATCGGATGAAGAGTCCGAACGATTCACACCAGTCATAGAATCGAGAAGAAGCTGATTGGTTTCACACAACCAATCTCTATGAGAAAGAAATTTACGGACAGCATCGATCGTCGTATTCATCGCTTCTAATTGTACACGTCCGCACAATCGCTCTTTACATTTTAACGCAAAATCCTCAAAAATACCTTGCTCTGTTACACGAACCAGAAGACCCTGCGGATAACAAAAAGACAACCGCTCCATATCCGCATTCCACTCTGGCACCATTCCTGCGTGTAAGACGATCGCAGGAACCACCCATCCATTCCCGGTCGGCTGACCATCAAACAGCATACTGTAGCGCAGACTCCGATGACGCTGTAATTGTGCAAGCGCGGCAAAAGAACACCGGTACACCATTGTATAAGAATCGCCGATCACTTCCCTTTTGGTCGAATTACCCTGTGGATTTATCGGATACTCTAAAAAACGAAACTGTTGATTTTTGGAATCACTTAAAGAAAAATCCCCCAATTGCTGCGCCAAAAGTGTCGCCAACTCCACAGCATCCCCTCCGATTCGGACATGAAAAGGATCCGTTAGTTTCTCACAAGACGTGGACAAACGCTGCAAATACGCTACTAACAAATGCGCTTGGCGATAAGAAACCGTATACTCCATAATCGTCGGAGTGAACACACTGATCAAATACCGAGCATTCTCCATAGCAAGTTTGGAAGCTTCTTTCCGAAGCATATCAGGATATTCCCGCAAAATAGCTTCAGTGAGCAAAACATTCCATTTTTCATAAATTTCAATTTCTACCTGCGTCTGCGGCTGCATCCGAGTATAACGCGCGCTCTTCTCCGAAGTGGTATAAAGCCCGACACTATTTAAAATCATCGCCATCATTTTATTCGTATGAAGGATAAAACTCAAATGACCATGATCAAACACACTATGGTGACCACTCCGTGCGGTCGCCTCAGCACGTTTTCGCGCACGATCGATATCTTGAATCCCCTTATCCATATAATCGTCCGGCATATAACATACCCCGGCCGCTTTCCCGGAAAGCAAGATCATATCTTCCTTTAAATCTTGTGAATCTGTCACTTCAAATGTACGAGCCACCATTGTAATTTGTTGCATCATTGCTCCCGTCTGCGCGCCAAAGACGCGCGTACCAATCAAGGCGTTTAAAAGCTCCCCTTGCTTTCAAACAGCATACACCCAAACACTTTACCTCGTCAATCAGCAGTCACACATTCACTGAATAATCAAAACCGCTTGGGTACAATTCACACGTTCGCCGAACGCATGAATTGTACCCAAGGATGTGTCAATAATCACCTGTAGACAATCTCAAAGATTCTGCATATAATAAAAGAAAATCGAACACCTGTTCGCAAACACACCCAATCACCACATGATAGAAAAGGAACCTCTCAATGGAGCGAGTGATTTTTCATATTGACGTGAATAGCGCATTCCTCTCATGGGAAGCTGCATATCGTATCCGACATTTAGGCGCAAAGCTGGATCTTCGCAACATTCCGTCAGCAGTGGGCGGAGACAAAGCCACGCGCCATGGCATTATACTTGCCAAGTCTACGCCTGCCAAGAAATACCACATCATGACAGGAGAAGCAATAGCAGACGCATTGAAAAAATGCCCGGATCTTGTAGTCGTACCGCCCAACTACGCTTTGTACGAAAAAAACTCCAAAGCCTTTATCGAAATTTTACGAAATTACACCGACGTGGTAGAACAATACAGCGTTGATGAAGCTTTTTGTGATATGACAGGGACACAAGCACTCTTTGGATCCCCGGTGATTGCGGCGACGACGATCAAAGATCGCATACGAGACGAACTGGGATTCACTGTCAATGTAGGGATCTCCTCCAATAAACTTTTGGCAAAAATGGCATCAGATTTTCAAAAACCGGACAAAGTACACACACTCTTTCCGGAAGAAATATCACGAAAACTATGGCCTCTACCGGTATCGGATCTTTTCTTCGTGGGTCGTGCCACAGAAAAGAAGCTATATACACTTGGCATTCATACGATCGGAGAACTGGCAGACACGCGCATAGAAGTTTTGCGAGCACATTTTAATAAACACGGAGAAGTGATACACAATTTCGCATGGGGACGGGATGTATCGCTTGTGGAGAGCCAAGCACCTGCTGCGAAGGGTTATGGCAACTCCATCACCATTGCCTTTGATGTTTGTGATGCGTCTACTGCCAAAATGGTCCTCCTGTCACTCTGCGAGACGATCGCTACCAGATTACGAAAACACGAAGTCAAAGCGGGCCTGCTCAGCATTTATATTCGCAATTTTGAATTTTTCAGTGCCTCGCACCAGAAAGTGTTGCCAAGTGCAACCAATATTACGGTAGAGCTGCACCAGGCGGCAAGCGAACTTTTTGATGAACTTTGGGATGGCAGTCCCATCCGACTGTTGGGCGTACAAGCAAGCAGAATCACATCCGGCGAACAAGGACGCCAACTATCCCTTTTTGAAACGCCTGATTATGAACGCTTGGAGCGATTAGAAGCTACCAGTGATAAAATACGCACGAAATTCGGCAATGACGCCGTCCAAAGAGCTTCTTTTTTGCACAACAAAACAGTGGATCATATGTCCGGCGGAGTCAAGAAAGACAAGATCAATGTAGACTACAAAAAGCAAAACCTTGATATACCCAATGAATAAAGTATTGTAAATTTTGCAGTGTTGAAGAAGGAGTCTGAAATGAATCTGAACCTCGATGAAATGATACAAAAGACAGACGCAGGCAGCCTGCGCGGGATTCAAAAAGAAATTGCGTGCGATTGTTGGTTTACCAGTCAAGGGCGAAGCATTCCACGCTTAATCAAAATCATGGACGAAGAAGGGGTTTTACACACGACAGACAGTGTTCATGTGCTTTATACAGAAGAAAAACGCTATAGCGGGATACCGACCGTAGAGCATTTGTGCAAAATCAGCATAGAAGGCAGACAGGCTACCGTAAAGCTGATCTTTCGCAAAGAAAGCTGCGTCTGGAGTATCGTTTCTGTGTGAATAGAAAGGGAATCGCTCTGATGTACCATCCTGTTGCCGACTGCTACCTCACATCTAATGACTGCCGCCCAAGAAGGAAGACGGTGCAATACCGCATTCCTTCTTGGACTGAGCAGTTTCAAAAATCAACAACATCGTAGTCCCATCTCGACATCAAAATAAACTGGATAAATCAAAATCAGAAAAAAAGTTCATATAAGGATTAGAGGTCAACCCACCGATAGCGTCGCCAATAATACCTTCGACGATAGAAATAAGATACTGACTTAGGACAAACAGCGTAAAGCAAATCTGCACAGCGTAAATAACGGCGACGATGTAAAAAGATTTATTTGTGGGGCATCCATACTCTTCGGAAAAAAGTGCCTTGAGAGAAAGGATCTCTGTAATAAAGCCAAAAGCAAAAAGCGGAATGAACAAAACCCACCAAATACGACCAAACAGTGCGGAAGCAAACAAAGAAAGGGAAAACAAGATACTTGTCTGAACCGAACCAACGTAAGAACGAAGCAATACATTACCGTGAACAGAAGATTTCAAAAACAAAGTAATGCTCAAAAAAATCAATAAGGCATAGAAAGCTTGACATAGTAAGCTAATACCGAAAGCAGAGAAAAAAATGGATACCATATTGATAGAAAGCAGATCCAAAACAAAACCAAGACCCGAAAGCGGTAAAATGAGAAGCAAAGCGAATCCTAAAGCTTGGAAAATGCTAAAAACCAATCCTTCCTGCCAACCAAACCCGGCTTCACGAATGATTGTCCAAGGACTTTTCAGAGATTTCACAAAATAAGAAATACAATTCTTAAAAACAGATTTCACCCCATTCATAGCATTGCCCGCTTGGTTTTGTGGCATCGTAGGAGCTTGTTGCGGCCAAGGAGGAGTCTGTGCCCCCATCGCTTGCTGCGGCCAAGGAGGAGCTTGTGTCCCCATAGTCTGTTGTGGCCAAGGAGCCTGTGCGCCCATAGCTTGCTGATTCAAAGGAGGAGCCTGTGTCCCCATAGCCTGTTGTGGCCAAAGAGCTTGTGTGCCCATAGCTTGCTGATTCACAGGAGGAGCCTGTGTCCCCATAGCCTGTTGTGGCCAAGGAGGAGTCTGTGAACCCATGGCTTGTTGATTCAAAGGGGGAGTCTGCGTCCCCATAGCCTGCTGATTCACAACAGGAGAGGAAACCGCCTCCGAATTCTGGATACCGGATGCATCGTTTGTGTCGCTCATGAAAAAACCTCCTCTTATTTTTTCACATATTTTATCACGTTCTAACAGATTGCGTCAATTCCAAGAATATTACAATTCTGCACGGGATATCTTTCGCAGTTACTATTCAGGCGTTCGCCAATCTACGTTTATAGCCAATCGATGCACAGAACCGCACAGAGCCGAGGGGAGTTTTGGGTGTTATACGTTCTGTGGAGATGAGACCAAGTGAAAATGAGCGCTTGCTTGTGCGCGCATTTTCACTGCTCTGGGCTCATCGGAACGCTCAGAGCGTCTAACACCCAA
>JAISHZ010000074.1 GCA_031262285.1 Lachnospiraceae bacterium
ACTCCCTGCCGTGTACCCCGCCAGAGCCGAAGAACCAAACCCATTCACGACCGACTGTACCAAAAGCATCCCAATACTGACAATCGATTGCTGCAGGATAGAAGGTATGGCTATTTTGGTTCCGCGAATCAACATCATTTTATCAAAGATCGCAACCCTTTCCGAGACCATTCTACCATCCAAATGTTCGATTTGAGCAACCCCATCAACACTAATTTCACTCACAGTAGGGTATTCGGATGCTTCCCGATACTGCTTGATCGTCGCGAGCAAGACCAGAAAAGAAGCAGCTACCGACACCCCTTGCGCGATGACAGTAGCAAGAGCAGCACCGCCCACTCCCATAGAAAATACAGCGACAAACAGTAGATCCAAACCAACATTGAGCAGCGAGGAAAAAATCAAAAGCCCCAATGGAATATGAGACTTTCCCAGAGAATTGAAAATTGCACTTAAAATATTATACATAAATAGAAACGGCAACCCAAGAAAATAGATATTCAGATAAGTTAAAGCGTCCGTCATAATCCCTTGCGGTGTATGCAAAGCTTCCAAAACACTGCGATTCACAAACAACCCCAAACAAGCCAGTAAAATACTGATGGCAAGAAAAGTGAACAATGCAGTATAGATCGAAGTCCGCATCTTACGATACTGCGCGGCACCAAAAAACTGACTGGTCAAAACACTCGCGCCGATACCGCCTCCTAAAGCAATCATAATAAAGACAGTCGTAAAAGAATAAGAAGCCCCTACTGCTGCCAAAGCATCTTCGCCAACAAAAGAGCCTACTATGATACTATCCGCCATATTATAAAGTTGTTGAAACAGATTACCTAATATCATAGGAAAAGCAAAAAACAGCAGTGCCTTTCCCGGACTTCCCGTCAAGATATCCGGCTTGTTCATATTCCCTCCATACGAAAACGAATAATCTACATCCTACTGTGTCATGCTCAAAAAGGTTCATATAGCCTTACTTTTCATGCGTTCGCCTCTACGGTTCAAAGGCAGTGTATCCCGGACGAACCGCGCAGAGTAGGGGACAGTTTGAGGTGGTAGACTCTGTGCGGTTCTGTGCATTGATAAGCAATAAACGAAGACCGGCGAACGCATTAATAGCAACAAACGCTTTCGTCTACATCCTACTGTCTCATGTTAAAAAGTTTTATTAAGCGTTACGATTTACGCGCTATGTGATTTGTTAAAGGATTTCAAGCATCATCAAGCCAAAAAGAGAGCTTATTATATGCCGCTTTCCATAATTGGCAATTGTATCAAAAGTTTTAAGTTAATGCCAATGATTCACGCATTCACCAATGTAGAGCTTATCAATGCACAGAACCGCACAGAGTTTGGGGGAATATTGGGTGTTATACGGTCTGTGGAGATGAGACCAAGAGAAAATGAGCGCTTGCTTGTGCGCTCATTTTCTCTGTTCTGGGCTCATCGGAACGCCCAGAGAGTCTAACACCCAATATTCCCCCAAACTCTGTGCGGTTCGTCCGAGGAACACCGCTCTAAACGTAAATCGGCGACCGTGTAAATTATAGGATACATAACCTAACAACTTTAAATCATTTTGCATATTCAAGGACGTTCTTTTAAGCCAACTTGAATTTTGAAACCTGTCCGTTTAACGTCTCGGCTTGTGCGAATAATTCTTCACTGATCGCAGAACTCTCTTCTGCGGTAGCTGAGGTATCTTGTACAACGGCTGAAATCTGTTCGATTCCCTGGCTGACACTGCGCATGGACTGTGCTTGAGAAACCGTAGACTCTCTAATCTCTTCGATGGACGCTACGATATTTTCAACATCCTTAATGACCGCTTGCAAGGAAACGGAAGTTTCATCCACGATGGAATTCCCATTTTGAATCTCTACGACAGAAGTGTGAATCAAATTGCGTGTATTCGTTGCCGCCTGTGCACTTTGGGATGCCAACTGGCGGATCTCATCAGCAACGACTGCGAATCCTTTGCCGGCTTCTCCGGCTCTGGCAGCCTCAATTGCTGCATTAAGAGATAACAAATTGGTCTGGGAAGCAATTTCTTCGATCGTGTTGATAATATCTTGAATCTGAGCACTGGTCTTGTTGATGTTTTCCATTGCTAACACCATTTTTTGCATATGTTCTTGACTGATTTTGGCTTCTTCTCCAACGCGACGAGCATTGGTAGCAGCATCTCCGGTCTTCTTCGCATCAGTGATTACTTTATCATTGAGTTGAGAGATGGTAGCAGTCAGTTCTTCGACAGAGGCTGCTTGATCTGTTGCGCCGGATGCAAGCGTTTGAGCACCTTGAGACATATTGTTCGCACCCGCTTGTACCTGTGTAGACGATTCTTGAATATTGAGAAGAGTTTCGCTGAGACGTAAGCGCAATCCTCGAATGGCGGTAATCATGGGTCGATAGTCGCCAACATAGCTAGGCTCAACTTTGGTTGCGACGGAGAAATCGCCCTCCGCCATAGAACTAAGTATCGAATTCATATCGGGGATAATCGTCTTAAAGATGGTTATGAGCTTCGATAAACTCTTGGATAGCGCACCTAATTCGTCTTCTGAGTCATATGAAATATGGGCATTTAAGTCGCCGTTTGCGATCTGTGCAGTTGCTTGTTCTAACTCTGCAATCGGCTCGGTCATCATTTTCGTAACAGTGACTGCGAAATAGATGGTAAGAAGAAGGCTGACGAAGACGACGGAAACCATAATGATGATCACGGTATTGCGCAGTGCATTCGCTTCTCTTACGGTTTGTGCTGCGATCTCATCAGCTTCGGTTCCCAAATCATTTAAGTCGGTGATCAGTTCATCGGTGAGTGGGATGAAATCGTTCATCGCGATTTCAAAGGCCTTCTCATTTGCTTCCGTGGTATTTTCATCCAATAAGGCAGATACTTGTTGACGATAAGGCATGGAGTCATTGAGTCCTTTTTCAATAGAAGTCAAAAGGGATGTTTTGCCTAAATGCTCCACAAGATAGTTATAGCTTTCTAATAAACTCGCTTCCCAATCTTCCACTTCCTTGATAGCGCTTTGCGTAACGGATTGATCTTCTGTACCGGCTGCAATTAATAGACTCTTGATGACGCGTTGGATACCGATGCGCATATTCATTGCTTCTTGTACATCTTGGTAAGCCTCGTCATAAAAATCTTGGGTCTCCGCTCCAACCAATACTAGTCCAACAGAAGCGACTGCAGCTGTTGCGACAAAGAGGGAAATCACGATCGCAAAAGCAACGAATAATTTTTTGCCGATTTTCATGTTGTGTAGAAGACTTTTCATTCTTGCTCCCATCTGTAAAAGCGCGTACTGTTCGCGCTTTTCACGTGTGCTCGTTGCGCATTGTGCGCGCGTGAATAGTTACCATTTCGTAGCAGATCGCCCCTTTTGCTCAACCTATAAATAGTATAAAAAATATGATTAATTGATACAATTCACGCAACAAATATGTATGTTCTCATCTGCGGACTATACACGCGCGAATTATGATGAGAAAAGTGTATCACAATCCAATAATTATTCAAGTACTAAAAATAGTGATTTTGACAGTTTTTCGCACGAAGTTGATGGGAAATGTTCAAAAAAAGGAAAAAAGAAGACAGAAACAGTTATTATGCGTAAGAAGTGCTAAATATTTGATAAAAAATGACAATGAGTCCGATAAAAAGAAAAAGAGATAGGAAGTAATGAATCCTATCTCTTTTTCCGAAAACAAGTTATTTCGCTGTTTCACTCAAACGGAATTGTTCAACCATTGCAGTTAACGTTTCAGCTTGCGCGAAAAGTTCTTCGCTGATGGCAGAGGTTTCCTGTGCGGTTGCAGAAGTATCTTGAACGACAGACGATATTTGTTCGATTCCTTGATCTGCACTTTTCATCGATTCTACTTGTCGAACCGACGAGCCTAATATCTCATCCATAAAGATATTGATGGAGCCGATTTCAGCGATCACCTCTGTCAAAGCAGTTGATGTATCAGCGACGATCTCATTGCCGTTTGCGATCTCACCGATGGAAGCTTGTATCAATTTACGTGTATCGGTTGCGGCTGTAGCGCTTTGATCTGCCAACTGACGAACTTCGCCCGCTACAACAGCAAATCCACGTCCCGCTTCTCCTGCGCGTGCTGCTTCGATCGCAGCGTTGAGAGACAAAAGATTCGTCTGGGAAGCAATTGCCTCGATGGTACCGATGATGTCACGGATCTCATTGCTTGTGTCACTGATGCGTTGCATCGCGAGAACCATCTTCTTCATGTGGTCATTGCTCACGGATGCTTTTTGTTCTACCAATTTACTGTTTTCGGCTGCTTGTTTGGTTTTCGTCGCATCTGATTGCATTTGTTCGGTCAATAAATCCAGCGTAGCGGTCAGTTCCTCAATCGTTCCTGCTTGATCTGCTGCTCCGTTTGCCAGTGTCTGCGCGCCCTCAGACATATTCTGTGCGCCGGCGCGTACCTGCGAAGCAGCAACCTTGAGCTGTACCAACGTATCGCCCAATTTGTGTTTCACTCCACTCATTGCTTTTAAGATTGGTGCATAATCCCCTACATAATATTCTCTTGCTCGGGTGCTAACGGTGAAATCGCCATTTGCCATACGATCCAAACAGTAATAAACATCCGGTATGATCTTTTGGAATACTTCTACCATATGGGAAAGGTGCTGTGCCAGATACCCAATCTCATCCTTTGCACGGTACGTGATTTGCGTATGTAAATTACCGCCTTCGATTTCTTTGGCAGCCACTTCCAGATCTTGAATCGGCTTCGTTAAGAGGGAGGTAATCGTAATGGCGAAATAAACAATCACAAGTAAACTGATCAGCACGACCGCGATCAACAACAGCGTAGCAGTCAGTTGCGCTGCGGTTGATTTTTGAAGCGTACTATCTGCAAGAATGTCTTGATCTGTACCTAGATCACTCAGCAGATCCAATACGGCATCTGAATTGGGGATATACACATTTAAAATGGAATCAACAGCTGTTTCCGTAAAAAGTTGAGCGTTTCGTCCCAGAAGTTTCTGCGCTTCTTCCCGTGTCACGTCGTTTGCGGCGATCATCTCACGAATCGTATCGAGTTTATCTTGATCAATCGAAGCGGATTCGAGGTTGGACAAATGATCTTCCAAATATTGTGACCATTCCGTCGTTTCGTCCAAATTAGCGCCGAGCTTGGTCATGTCGTTTTCTAAAGCAGCCTCTAACATGGACTTGGAGATAGATTGAACTGCAATACGCATTTCTAAAACGCTTTTGACATTTTCAAAGGGACCATTATGGAATTGTTTGGTTTGTGAACCAACAAAAGTCAGACCGATGACGGCGATAATCGCAGAAATAGAAAACAGAGCGATCATAATACCGTAGACAAGCCACAATTTCGCGCTAATACGAAGATTTCTTAACTTTTCTTTCATCTTACCTCCTAAGCTGCCACCTTTGGCAGAGCCATTATGAAATTGTTTTGAATATTCATTGGTAGTAATCTTGCGAAAACAAGAGACGACCGGATGTTTACCATGAAGCACCGACTGCGATAAAGGAACGCAAAATGGTGAATGGCAAAGAATTTAATTGCTCAAATCCTAACATAATCATTTGCATTTTGCTAGCAATACCAAATGGAAAAGAGACCATAAAAAACCACCAAAAAAGAGCGATTTTTATGTCTAATCGCTCTTTTTTGAGTTAAAATAGTAGTTTACGTTTTACTTAGTCGCTATGTTAAATTTGGATACCAAAGCATTGAGAGTCTCGGATTGAGCGAACAATTCTTCGCTGACAGCGGAGCTTTCTTGTGCAGTAGCGGAAGTATCCTGTACTACTGTGGATATCTGTTCGATTCCGCCGTTTACATTGGACATCGCTTCTGCCTGATGTTCGGAGGAAGCCTTGATTTCTTCAATGGTCTTGATAATCGTATCCACACCTATGATGACTTCGCCAAGTGCAGTAGAAGTCTCCGTGACGATGGTATTGCCATTTGCGATTTCATTCATGGAGGTTTGGATGAGATTGCGCGTATTGGTAGCAGCAGCGGCGCTTTGCGATGCCAACTGACGAATCTCAGCTGCTACAACTGCAAATCCTTTACCGGCCTCCCCGGCTCTGGCGGCTTCAATCGCGGCGTTTAAAGAAAGGAGGTTGGTTTGTGAGGCGATGGATTCAATGGTATTGATAATCTCTTGAATCTGATTGCTGGTTTTGTTGATATTTTCCATCGCCAATACCATCCGATTCATATGCTCTTGACTCTCGGAAGCTTCAGCACCTACCTGCTTTGCATTCAAAGCCGCTTGCTCAGTCTTCTTTGCGTCGTTTTCTACTTGATTGGTCAATTCCTGCATGGTGGCGGTCAGTTCTTGCACCGAGCTGGCTTGATCAGCAGCACCATTTGCCAGTGTCTGCGCACCTTGAGACATATTTTGTGCGCCGGCCTGTACTTGTGAAGCGGATTCTTTGATTTGGTAAAGTGTTTCGCTTAACTTCCTTTTAATACCGGACATGGCGTTCAAAATAGGCATATAATCGCCCACATATGTTTCACGCGTTTTCGTGGTAACGTTAAAATTGCCATCCGCCATCGCGCCAAGACAAAAGCTGATGTCGGGAATAATCTTACGGAACACTTCAACCATTCCACCCAAGTTGCGCGTCAAACTACCCAGTTCATCTTCGGAGTCATAATTGACGACAATATCCAAGTTCCCTTTGACCACTTCCGCCGCGCCTTTTTCCAATTGCTTGATCGGATCGGTTAACAGATTGGTGATCGTCACCGCAAAATAGATGACCAACAGTAAACTCAAAATCGCCAGCACGACCAAAATAATCGTGACCACAGTTTCGATGGTGACGGCGGAGTCTACGGTGTTTTGCGCGTTGGTATCTTGTATGCCCCCCAGAGCGTTGAGAGCGTCGATCGTCGGGAGAGATGCCGGAATGTATTGATGCATGATCATATCCAACGCTTCGGCAGTCGCCTCCGGGGTATCTTCACCCAATAGAGTAACGATTTGCCCACGGAGGGAAGCAGTGACGCTGATCAACTCTCGGATGTCTTTTACTTTGTCGGGATATGTAGAGTATTTCGCCAAAAAATCAAGGTTGGTCTGTATGGTTTGCGCCCAAGTAGTGGCTTCGACCAGAGCGGTTTCCTTTTCATCGCTGTCGCTCGTACAGGCAGCCAATAACAGATCTTTACTGATCAATTGCAATCCAATCCGCATACTCATGGTGTTTTGTACATTTTTGAAAGGACCATCATAAAAACCGGTGGTTTGTGATCCGACATAGACAAGACCAATGATAGATACTATGGCAGAAAGCACAAATAAAGATACGACGATCGTAAACACAACAGCCAGTTTCTTGCCGATTTTCAATTTCAGTAGCAGTTTTTTCATAATCTCTCCTTTACTTATCAGTGAATGGTATATGAATCCCTAAAACGCATCCAAGAACTCTATGTAATCTCGAATTGGTTTTCATATAGCATTATAGCACTTTCCTATGCTGCATACAACAGAACTATACGGTTTTTAGACTGATTTTAGACTGATTTTGCAAAAAAAGGTTACCATTCACGCGTACGCCGATCTACATTCAAAGG
>JAISHZ010000226.1 GCA_031262285.1 Lachnospiraceae bacterium
CTCTGATCAATTGACCACTGCCGCATTAGAAAATGCGCGAGAATTGAAACGACAGACCGATGAATACAAGTCAACTCCCTAAGAATCTTCTCAAAAGTGAAAAGCGTTCTTTGCTTTTCACTTTATACCCCTATTGCGCCGACAGGCGCACTTCTCATCAAAAGTGAAAAGCGTTCTTTGCTTTTCACTTTTTCCATAAAATTTTCCCTAATCATGCAAATAAAAGATTAGTAAAAAAACAAAAACGTCACATACTAGACGATGGGTAATTTATACCCAACCCGTTTACTGTTCGTTTGCTGTTTTGTCGTGTGCGTGCGCAAAGATGAGCTAGGGGAGATAAGTTTTATGATAAACCATTTCATCACTAAGATCAAACAATGGCGCGCCCATGAAAAATGGGCAGATAGGAGCAGTCAATATGGAACTCATGGGCCGAGAAAGCAAAAAGCGTTTAGCCGGTACAAGGAAATCCATGGAGAGACAACTCAAGAGAAGACGAAAACAACTCAAGTTGTTGCTTTCCAGAGGCAAAAAAATGCTGCACAAGATTGGCAAGAGAACCCGCAAAATCAGCAGAGTACAATTGCGACAAACACGAAGGTGGAGCCACAGCAGGTTGATTGGTATGCGAAAATGGATATGGGGAATGAAAGCAATGCTTTTTCCTCGGACGATGAAAACGCATTTTTGAAAAATATGTCAGTGGTAGAGTTGCGTGCTGTACTCAAGAATATGAAATCTAAAAAACGCAAAAGACGATTTTATCGATTTGGCGTTTGCACAGTACTAGCGGCATCTTGCGTCAGCTTATGTGTAATCGGATATTCTTATCTCTATGATAAAGTGCCTTCCATTCTCCGTTTTCGTGCCGATACGCAACAATTGTTAAGTCTAAACCTTCCGATGGAAGGAGCTGTCGTGAGCGCGAGCGGACAAGGAGAAGCCGGTTGGGAAAGTCCGCAAGTCACCATTGACTTAAACAAAGAGGTTCAATTAACGACCGGATCTTCCAATCGGTATGAAATGGATGTCAAACTATTTGGAATCTTACCTTTTAAAAAAGTGGATATCCAAATCATTGATGAGAAAGAACTCATACCGGTCGGGGTGACCGTAGGGATCTATGTGAAAACGGATGGGATATTGGTGGTAGATGTAGGAGAGTTCAGAGGAATGGACAATACCTCACAAGCACCGGCGAAATATATTATCCAACCGGGAGATTATATTCAAAAAGCCAATGGAGTGGCAGTAGACCAACGGGAAGACTTTATCAGTATGGTTGAAAATTCCAATGGAAAAGAAATCGTACTGACGATCAGACGTGGAGACGAGCTAACCGATGTGAAAGTGACGCCAAAGCAAGATCAAGGAGGAGCCTATAAACTTGGTATCTGGTTACGGGATGATGCACAAGGTGTTGGCACTTTGACCTTTATAGACAGCGATGGCAATTTTGGCGCACTTGGTCACGGCATCAATGACGTGGATACAAGCACACTCATGGAAATGAATGACGGAACACTGTATAAGACTGAGATTGTTTCGATTAAAAAGGGATACAGCGGTGTGCCGGGAGAAATGACTGGGATGATTGTCTATTCCAATGACAGAATCCTAGGGGATATAGATTCGAATAGCTTAGAAGGGATATTTGGCGTGGCAAATGATAAGGCATTTGGATTGTCTGACATGGATCCGCTGCCGATTGCCATGAAACAAGAGATTAGGAAGGGTTCAGCACAGA
Organism: Lachnospiraceae bacterium; assembly: GCA_031262285.1. The sequence continues at coordinate 1,751 of JAISHZ010000226.1, forward strand.
TATTGTGCAATGTAGAAGGGAAACCAAAATATTATGATGTCGAGATTACCGCGATTCATCTGGATCATGATAATGTGAATCGAGGCATCGAACTACGGATAACGGATGAAGAGTTGTTAGCTATAACAGGAGGGATCGTACAGGGGATGAGCGGTGCTCCGATTATTCAGGACGGAAAATTTGCAGGCGCCGTAACACATGTGTTAGTGCAAGATTCGACGAGAGGTTACGGAATCTTCATTGAAAATATGTTGTCACATGCACAAACCGTTTCTGTACCCTAAAGGTTTGCCTTCGTTACACCGAACAAAAAAGGAGACTGTCCTTGTCGTGGCAGTCTCCTACATACTTATTCCCGTCTGCGTGCCAACGGCACACGTATCAATCAGATCGCTTGAAAGTTCTCTTACTTTCAAACTTATACCCGCCTGCGTGCCAACGGCACACGTATCAATCAAAGCGTTTGAAAGTTCCCTTACTTTCAAACTTATTCCCGTCTGCGTGCTAACGGCACGCGTATCAATCAGATCGTTTGAAAGTTCTCTTACTTTTAAACTTAAAACCCTCCTGTAGATGCGTTCATGACCCTACAAACTGAATCGACCAAGTCAATAGATTGCTTTTATACGGACAAAACAAAACGGTTCTTGCGCTCTTCATGCCGATTTAAGACCGGAATTGACCGTTGTCACAAATCCGTTCAATAAGTGTTCGTTAGGTATTTTTCTTTGCAGCCAAAGCTCTTTTCCGGATATTGGCATCCAATATCTTTTTGCGTAACCGTAAGTTTTGGGGAGTGACTTCCAAAAGCTCATCGGTATCGATAAAATCAAGTGCTTGTTCCAAACTCAAGATCTTAGGTGGTGCTAGGCGTAATGCATCGTCAGAACCGGAAGCTCTGGTATTGGTCAGCTGCTTTCTCTTGCAGACATTGATCTCGATGTCTTCTGCGCGACCGCTTTGCCCGATGATCATACCTGCATACACTTTTTCACCTGCTCCTACAAAGAGGATCCCGCGTTCTTGCGCATTAAAGAGACCATACGTGATCGTTTCCCCTGCTTCGTATGCGATAAGAGAACCTAAGTTGCGGTATTGCATGTCGCCTTTATATGGCTTGTAACCGTCGAAAATGGTATTAATAATTCCATTCCCTTTGGTATCCGTTAAAAACTCGCCTCGATAACCGATCAATCCCCTGGCAGGGATAGAAAACTCCAGTCGGGTATACGTTCCCTGTGCAATCCCTGTCATATTTTGTAGTTCTCCCTTGCGCTGTCCGAGCTTTTCAATGACAGCTCCGGTAAATTCATTGGGAACATCAATATAACACAACTCCATCGGTTCTAATCGTTTCCCGGCTTCATCATATTGATACAATACTTGTGCTTTGCTGACGGAAAATTCATACCCTTCTCTACGCATTGTTTCGATCAATACGGATAAATGCAATTCACCCCTTCCCGATACCTTAAAACTATCGGGAGAATCCGTTTCCTCTACGCGCAATGACACATCTGTATTCAATTCGCGAAATAATCTGGCACGCAAGTGTCTACTCGTGACAAACTTTCCTTCTCTTCCGGCAAGAGGAGAATCATTGACATTGAAATTCATGGCGATCGTCGGTTCGCTAATTTTTTGAAAGGGAATCGGTTCCACATGATCCGGCGCACACAAAGTATCTCCAATATGAATCTCTCCAATGCCGGATATCGCAACGATCGAACCGACTCCGGCGCTAGTTACCTCCACCTTAGCCAATCCGTCAAATTCATACAACTTGCTGACTTTCACGCGCGTTACCTTGTCCGGCTCATGATGATTGACGATCACCACCTCTTGCCCCATACGAATCGTACCATTACTTACCTTACCGACACCGATTCGCCCTACATATTCATTGTAATCAATCGTACTGATGAGTACTTGCGTTCCGGCATCCGGATCTCCTGTGGGAGCCGGAATATAGTTGAGGATCGTCTCAAAAAGCGGCACCATGTCTTTGCCCGTTTCCTCTGCGGACAACGAAGCAGTACCTGCTTTGGCGGATGCAAATACAAATGGACAATCCAACTGTGTATTAT
>JAISHZ010000189.1 GCA_031262285.1 Lachnospiraceae bacterium
CCAAGATATACTCTTTCGATCCCTTGACGCTCTATCCATTCGCGCCCTTGACAATTCTTCTCAAAACAAACGAAGTTTGTCAAAGTTTTGATTCATTCATGATCATCGGATGAACTGCACTTCTTATTAATGATTCTCATACGATATATGTTCATGGTAAATACAAGGAGTCGTTTCATCAGTCGTCCGTTCGTGACTGCACCCACCGGAGCACCTATGAGCGGCAGCATTTGCATCATTTTGGCGATATCCAGATAATCTCGATATTCCATCTGCAGTTTTTCCCAGTTCATCTCACACAGCGGATTGTCTTCCCAATGGAGTATCAATTCGTAGGTCTCATGTTGATGCTGCGCTCCTGAAAAAGCAAGCTGGAAAACACATAGCATAAATAAGCGTTCCGAAGCTTGATCCGGATCAAATCCATATAATTTGGCTGCTTTCGCCAAGAAAGCAATCTTGATACCCAGCAATGCCGGCAGATCTGCCAAGCCCATTAGAAAACCGGCCGCACCGGTTGCCGCTCCTTCTGCCACTGCAGTTTTATTAAAATTCTCAAAACTCTTGAGGACGAGGTAATCCCGCATTCTATATCCGGGTACTTTTCACTTTGAATCAGCGTTCTTAATGATTTGGCGGTTCCGCGAGTCGCTTTCACTTCTATAGGCAACAGCGTCTTTGGGGTTCTCACAAAGAAATCTTCTTCTAGTGTAGAATCCTCTCGCTTATAGTAATAAAGGTCATACCCACACTTTCGCAGAGCTTCGCCTATAATATGTTCATACAAAGCGCCTTTATACACGTCTAAATTCTTATTCATTCGCAGATGACAGCTAATATTGCCATATATAATTTCTGCGGCAGCTTGATGCGAACCTTGCCATTAACGCCATGTAATTGTATTTCACTTTCCATTTCCCAAGTATCAATTATGTGAACGTCATAGCTTCCGTTTTCGGGCAGTTCAATGTCATAAACAACAGGCGCCTGATCTGCAAGATAGTAAAGATACACCGACTCACCAATGTGTCCTATATTGCATTCGTTCATATGCTTAACTACTTCAAAGCCTTCCGACGAGAGAATCTGTAAAACCGGAGATAAATATTTTGGAGCGCGGTGTTCTTTGAACAAAAGCAACAGCTCCTCATATGTCAAGGTCGGATCAATGGAAAACGCGTGATCAATCGGCTCTAATTTTCCAGGGAGAGCTTCGATAAGTTTTTTTAAATAAGCGATCCTCGCCGGACTCGTTCCTTTTAGCTCGCCGCCTTTTGCCCACCATAATATTTCGTCCTGTTCGCACTTGTCGGTAATATATGTTTCTCCGTGTGTGCAATAAGCACCGCAAACACAAATCCGCCAGAAAGAATCTGTCATCATCTGCGGTGTCAAATTTCCCCACTCATACGGCAGATTCCCCTCATAACGCACCTCATCATACACAATCGGCTTACTAAAACGTTTCATAAGATTTCGAGTGCGATTGATATCCTTAGTCTGCGTGCTGACATGAGTAGTGTGCTGATTGCTAAAATCCCACGGCGAAAACATCTGATGATTGCTTAAAAGATGCTTGTACGGGTCATTAGATGATACATACTCGGCAAACTCAGAAAAACGCTCTAAGTATTGAACCATGATGTCATATTCATTTGCAAGACTCCACCAAATATTCGGAAAAGCCGAAAGTCTGCGGGTTGCATAATCAAGATACCTCATACAAGAGGACATATCCATTTTGGCAAAACCCCATTTATCGTAGGGATGAAACAAAATCAGATCACACTGAATATCCATTTCATTTAAAATAGCGATATAAGTTTCAAGCTGTTGCCAAAAAATAAAATCGTGATTGTTCGTATCGGGTTTACCTTCAGCATCGAAGAAAAAAGCAAAATTGTCAGGCTCGTTATGGTTCCAATCATAATATTTTGGAAAGACGCACATCCGGACTTTATTAAAAGGGGATTGTTTAAGCGTTTCCAACGTCCTTTTGACAAGGTCAGGAGGTTGATGTATAAGTGCATATACCGTCGTGCCAAACGGATGAAACAGCTTACCGTCGCGCACAAATCCGGTTCCTTTAGCCCTGACAATTCCTTTCTCTTTTCCTTGCTTACAATCCGTGCGACCGCAGTCATTGAAAAGTCCTTTCGTTTCCCACGTATAATCGCCTGTTTCTTCCGGCAAAAAACGCACCTTATAAATTCCGTTCCCGTCATAAAAGCCTTTTACAGTCACGCTTTTATTTTGATGATAATATGTCGTTTGCATATCAATATTTATCTTGTCATCAGGTGCCATTCCATTATAAATGAGTTCAAAAAGCTGATTTTTAATCATCGATAGCTCCCTATTTTTGTTCAGCCTTATATTCAGCTATTGCGTCTTCTAGTCCTTTTGCTACGGAGCCTGCATTGCACCAACCGGCATAATATGCTAAGTGCAGTGATACTTCCTGTAATTGAGATTCGGTTAATTCACTATTCCTGAGAGCGCCCAAAGCCAGAATTTTCATGAGGTCTGCTCGTCCTCCGGATGCGGCTACTCCCATTACCAGAAGTCTGCGTTGAAGCATAGAGTGAGAAGCGCAAAAATTCTGAATTAGCCTTGGCGAGTTTTTCGTCAAAACCGGCTATATTCAAATATTCTGCAAACTCTTCTATCGTTGCAGGATAGAGCGAAAATGGATTCTGCACCTCTTTGAATATATCTCCGAACACCGTGCTAAACGCCTTGAGCGCTTTGGGATTGTTGCAGATTTCGGTTAAAAGATTGTCCTTGCCAAAAGTTGGAACGTCAAGCTCTTCCCAGTCCCTGATAAATTCGAATGTGCCGTTACCCTCTGCGACTTTGCCTTCATTCGGCAAAACTATTTCTGCCGTCACTCCTTCGGGAATTTCTGTAAAGAAAGTGATTTTTCCGTTTTTTTGTTTGTACCCCGCGACAATGCTGCCATTAGTGCTATTATACTCGGCTCGAATTTCCGCCAGCCCTTTGCAGGGGTTGGGTGCTATCCTCACTCTCTTAAAACCGATTTCAAGCTGTTCTATCCCGGCTATTCTGCGATAGACAAATTCCATAGCCGAGCCGTAAGCATAATGGTTGTAACTGTTCATTCCATCCGGCCCGGGGTTACCGTCTGTTTCGAGAGAATTCCATCTCTCCCAAATCGTAGTCGCACCCATATCGACTTCGTATAGCCAACCGGGGTAAGCGTTGTTCATTAAGACTTTTTGCGCCGCTTGAATATAGCCGTTATCGGCGAGAGCGAACAAAAGAAACGGCGTACCGATAAAGCCGGTTGCGACCTTATATCCATGCCGTTTGACATTGTCGTAAAGCTCCGCCGCAAGCTTGGCTCTGTGCTCCGTCGGCACAACATCAAAATACAGTGCCAAAGCCTGCGCCGTTATTGTATCAAAGCACAGCCTACCGTTTGCAGTGAAATATTCAAAGCGCACTTTTTCAAGCAATGCGTCATATTTTTTATGATAGACTTTTTCATCACTCTTCCTTCCAAGAATTGCCGCACTTTCAAAAACGATTTTAAGTGAACTCAGTTGAAAAATGTTTGAGATATAATATACATCGGTTC
>JAISHZ010000206.1 GCA_031262285.1 Lachnospiraceae bacterium
TAGATGAATATCGCAAATATATCGAAAAAGACGCAGCTTTGGAGCGACGTTTTCAACCCGTTGTGGTCGAGCAACCGACAGTGGAAGATACCATTTCTATATTGCGCGGCTTAAAAGAGCGTTATGAAGTCTTTCACGGTGTGAAAATCATGGACAATGCCTTGGTCAGTGCTGCCATCTTGTCTGATCGGTATATCAGCGATCGATTTCTGCCGGACAAAGCGATTGATCTCGTGGACGAAGCTTGCGCCTTGATCAAAACAGAACTCGACAGTATGCCGACAGAACTTGATGAACAACAACGCAAGATCATGCAAATGGAGATCGAAGAAGCAGCACTCAAAAAAGAAGACGATAGACTGAGCATGGAACGTTTGCACGAATTGCAAAAAGAATTGGCGGAATTGCGCGACAATTTCACAAGCCGCAAAGCAGATTGGGAAAACGAAAAAACAGCCGTAGAAAAGCTTTCCAAATTACGTGAGGAAATCGATGAAGTCAATCAGCACATCCAAATCGCACAAAGAGAAGGAGATTTGGAAAAAGCGGCGCAATTGACGTATGGTACGCTTCCTGCTCTCAAAAAATGCTTAGAACAAGAGGAACAGCAACAAAACGATGCAACACGCACATTGGTACACGAAAAAGTATCCGACGAAGAGATTGCGCGCATCGTATCACGATGGACGGGGATCCCGGTCACAAAGCTTACGGAGAGCGAACGCCAAAAGACGCTTCATTTAGACGAAGAACTTCATAAACGTGTGATTGGACAGGAAGAAGGCGTTACCAAAGTTACGGAAGCGATCATTCGTTCCAAAGCGGGGATCAAAGACCCCGGTAAGCCAATCGGCTCTTTCCTCTTTTTGGGACCTACCGGTGTAGGCAAGACAGAATTAGCCAAAGCACTTGCGGTATCGCTGTTTGACGACGAATCCAATATGGTACGCATTGACATGAGCGAATATATGGAGAAACACTCCGTTTCACGCTTGATCGGCGCGCCTCCGGGATATGTGGGGTATGAAGAAGGCGGGCAACTTACGGAAGCGGTTCGTCGCAAACCATACAGCGTAGTCTTGTTTGATGAAATTGAAAAAGCGCATCAAGACGTTTTTAATGTGCTATTGCAAGTGCTTGATGACGGTAGGATCACGGACTCTCAAGGACGGACAGTGGACTTCAAGAATACAATCATTATATTGACATCCAATATAGGCGCTACTTATTTGCTGGAAGGAATCCGTGATGATGCCACGATATCAGATGAAGTCGAAGAAGCCGTGATGGCACAGTTGCGGAAGTCTTTTCGTCCGGAGTTTTTAAATCGATTGGACGAAACGATCCTCTTTAAACCCTTGACCAAGGGCAATATACGCGGTATTATCAGCTTATTGATCGCACAATTAAATAGGCGGCTAAGCGATCGAGATCTTACCATTGAACTGGGAGAAGATGCCACCGAGTTGATCGCAAATCAAGCATACGATCCGGTCTACGGAGCACGCCCCCTCAAAAGGTATTTGCACAAGCATGTGGAAACATTGGCGGCAAAGCTGATACTGGAAGACAAGGTAGAACCCGGCGACGTGATCCATATCACAGTCAAAGACAATGCCTTGACGGCGACAAGCAATAGGTAGAACCGCAGATGACCCGATCGCAGAGAGGAGACATGAATTGACTAAGCAAGCAACAATTGCCAAAGACGCACAGATTCCTTTTCACAATCAAGTGGATTATTGCGTAGGAACAGGACGAATGGGGTTGGCGCTCCAAAAAGAGTATCAAGAGCAATTGGCTCTGGTGCAAAAAGAGATCGGATTTTCCTACATTCGTGGTCATGGACTTTTCAACGAGGATATGGCGATTTATCAAGAGTACAAAGACCCATCCGGCAATCTTATTCCCGAATACAATTTTACGTATCTGGATTTGGTGATGGATTCGTATTTAGAACTCAACATCAGACCGTTTTTGGAATTGGGATTTATGCCCAAGAAGATGGCGTCAGGAGAACAAGCGATCTTCTATTGGCGCGGCAATGTCACACCACCCAAAAGTTACGACGCTTGGGCGAAGTTGGTACAGGCGACGTTAAAGCACTTGATGGAACGCTATGGTGCTGACGAAGTGACTACTTGGCCGATCGAAGTATGGAATGAACCCAATCTGCCCGGTTTCTGGAAGGGTGCAGATATGCAGGAATATTTCAAGCTCTTTGACGTAACATTTCATGCGATCAAAGAAGTAGACACGAGATTTCGCGTAGGGGGACCTGCGATCTGCGGCGTCATGGATGAACTATGGATTCGTTCTTTCATGGAATATTGCCAAAGCAATAAGATACCGGTAGATTTTGTCACACGCCATCACTATACAACAGAACTACCCAAACATGTAGGGCATTATGGATATCCCAAAATAAACAATCCGGAAGTCGGTTTTGCCAATCTGTTGACGACCAGAGAGATTATTGACAGCTTTCCGGAGTACAAAGGATTGGAGATTCATATTACGGAATTTAGTACCTCCTATATACCGAACTGCCCGCTCCATGACACGAACCAAAATGCGGCGTACATTGCGCATCAACTCTCCCGCTTAGGTGATGTGAACGAATCCTATTCTTATTGGACATTTGGCGATATTTTTGAGGAAATCGGCGTACCGTTCACTCCATTCCACGGCGGTTTCGGCATGGTCGCTAACGGCTGTATCCCGAAACCGACCTTTTGGACATTTGCTTTTTACAAAAAACTGAAAGGCACCTGTGTTTTCAAATCAGAAGATGCGGTCATCGTACGAAAAGACGACAATACTTACTGTGGTATCGCTTGGAACAATGCAGATGATCTGGATCTTTCCTTTGAGTTGCCGATACCGGACAGCGCATCCGCACCAAGCGCATCCGCGCGGGGCGAATATGTCTTGATACAAAAGATTGTAGAAGAAGATACCTGCAACCCACGCAAGCTTTGGCACGATATGGGAGAACCCTCCGACCTAAGCAAAGAGCAAAAGGCACTCTTACAAGACTGTGCAAGACCGCTTGTAACCAGCCAAAGACTAACCGCTACGAACGAAAAGATCCACATAGAATTAAAAGTCGGAAAGTACGGAGTTCATTACTTTGAACTGAAACCGATTTGCAAAGGCGGCGACAACGGATATGATTATGACTATGATTACTTAACGGATTATCAAGCCTAATAAAAAAACATAAGGGAAAGAGCGCCTCCACAGCGCTCTTTTTCCTTGCATCGATTCATCGAACCAGTTAAAAATCACACCTACGGCGCTAATAGCAACCCGAGCTGGTTACTATTCACGCTCAATGTCATTTACTTAGGGATTTTTAGGCATATATTTTCTTCTCCATTGTTTCCCCTGTCATATACCACTGTGATATCCGTATTTTTACCTTTGATCCCCTCGTAGCGCTGTTTCAATGACTGCATCATAACGGAAAATTCTATACTGTCTGACCGGTTGTCGGGGTATACCTCATGTAATAAGGGTATCGAAAAGTCCGGAGAAACCATCAATGATAACCTAACAATCCTCAAGTCGATGGTTTAGAAAATAAAGTACTATCTGGCGGAATCATTGATGCTTATGAATGTTTCATGAAAGCGAAATCTATGGCATAATTAAGTGTAATGTTGAGAAATAATTAATTGTGAAGCCATTTGGAGCATATCTTAATTATAGAAAGGATTGTTTAATAAATTGAAAGATAAAATTCTGAAATGTAAAATGAAAATACTTTTGATTTCTATAGGTATCTTAGTATTCAGTATATTGATCGCTTTTCTCTATAACGTTCTTTCGTTTTATTATTCCAGGTTCGATGCATACGATCTAAATTATATTCAAACGAATATGACCGAATGGATAGATAATCGTATCAATGCTGAAAACGATGTAGCCAAAATACAAGAATGTAGCTTAATCATACAAGACAATCAATGTTTTGTTTTTTTCTCCTATATGCCACAGAAAGATAATCCTATTATATCAGAAATGACGAATGAGGTTGTTCAGCGCAATATATTTTATGGTTATGCAAGAGTACAGAAGAGCTTTCATGAATATACAATTAGTGATTTTAGCATTAGTAATTATGATACTTATGAAAATCGAAATTATGTTTCTATTAGTGGCACCTTACGCGATCACAACTACATATCCTATGGCAAAATACTGGATGAGAGAGTTGACAAAATAGAATTTTATGATGAAGATATTCTTGTAAAGACCTATTTAGTGAATGATAATGATTACTATTTCGTACTGATCGATAGTATGCGTGGAAATGCAATTCAAAAATATTATGATTCGAACGGATTGCTTTTAATAAATGAATGATTGTCACATAGAATGACATAAATGATTGTCCCGCATTCTATCTGGATTTACGCTTTTTCTCGCCGTATACCTAACGGTATTTCTCTTTCAAATGATAGATCTGTTCTATTGCCTCTCCCTGTTCACTTCCGATGGTGAAACTTTCTACTTTCTCCGGTTTGTCCAGATCGCCAAAAATGTTGTTACTTTACGTATGGCTGCTACCTCTTCGAGTATTCTATTTATGGAAAGCACTATCCCTTTTTCGGCCAACTCTTTTCTCAGCAGACAGCACATCCGGTAACCTAACACGCATATGAAGATATGAACCCTAATCCTGTTGTCAGTCCAGTGAAAGATTGGACGCACAGTCAAATGGTCAGTATCCTTCAACTGCCTGAAACTGCTTTCCATGTAAATCGGAGAATGTATAAATTATTACGACACCATAGAGCTTCATCAAAATGTTCTTGGCAACCGCATAAAGATCCGTTAAAATAATGCAATAAATGTAAAAAGCATTCAACGGAGACCCATATGACTTATCTGAAAAGAAACATAGAAAAATTGATCAAAGCGGAAGCAAAATATTTTTATGCGCTTGTGTTGATCGGACCAAGACGTGTCGGCAAGACAACGACAGTTCGAAAGATAGCGAAATCCATACATCCTCAGTTTCGATACGTGACGCTCAAAGATTTAGAAGCACGCAAACTGGCATTGACTTCGCCGGATCTCTTTTTCAAACAAAATCCACCACCTGTCATTGTGGATGAAATACAGTATGCACCGGAACTGTTCTGGTATGTCAGAAGCGTAATTGATCGAGGAGCACCGCCAATGTCCTTTTGGTTGATCGGTTCGCAGTCCTACGGACTCAGGCAACGCGCCAAAGAGAGTTTGGCAGGTCGAGCCTTAGTCATTACGATGATGTGGTTATCTACACGAGAGATATTAGGAATGAGCGAGAGTCCACCTTTTCCGGTATCCGGGACAACCCTCCAAAAGCGTGTGGAGACATCACCCCCAATGGAACACGACAGCCTTTTTGAACACATATGGAAAGGATCCATGCCCGGTTTCCGAAACGGTAAATGTGCAGACAAAGAACTTTTTTACAACAATTACCTAAACTCTTCGATTCGCTTTGAAAGTAAGGAACTTGCACGCAATATCCCGACCGAGACATTTCTTCGATTTCTTCACGTGGTAGCATACACTGTGGGGGAACTGCTCAATGTCCACAAGATCGCCGTGCAAATCGGGATTACGGACGATACGACGAGACGTATGTTATCGTTTCTTGAACAAATGGGAATCATTTTTATCTTGACTCCATTTACGGACGACTTTCTAAAACGGTCGATTTCAACACCGAAAGTCTACTTTACCGATATGGGTTTGCTTTCATACCTTACAAAACACAGCACACCGCAAGCATTACAAAACAGTGCGCTGAGTGAAGCAATTGTCAAAAATTATGTGATTTCAGAAATCCTCAAAAATTGTGCAAATAGTGACAAACCCTATTCCGTGTCCTTCTATCGTGATAAAGACGGCAATGAGATCGATTTGATTTTAAAAATGGAAGACAAACTCCATCCAATCCAAATCACACTGTCAGATTCGAAAGTGCCAAGCAAGATGAAAGTGTTTCAAAAAATAGACGTTTGCACGATTCGGCGTGGGGAAGGCATCGTTATTTGCACCGCAAATACACTTTCGCAACCGGATGCGGACACTACCATCTTACCGATCCGAGCGGTTTAATCACCACCGGATTGCTTGACAACCCCAATACCCACCGATATAATGCACAAGTAACGAACAAGCATCTATATGGGAGACAAGCCAATGTCTGATCTTGACCCGACATTTCTTTTTACATGGAAGGGAACCAGAACCAAAATCCTAGAACCATATCACAGTCACGATCATGTGGAACTGGCATTTATTCTTTCCGGTACCGGTCGCTACCGTATCGAAAACGAAGATTTTGACATAGAAGAAGGGGATCTAATCGTCTTAAATCCCGGTGTGCGCCATCAGTCATTGTTTGTCAAAGATGCTGATCAAGCAGCAACGGAATTTTTTGTGGGTTTTTCCGACATCCAATTGGACGGATGCGAGAAAAATTGCATCCCAATGAAAAACGAGCAATACATTCGTCATACAAATGGCGAATTGCGGCAAAGACTTTTTCGTATCTGCGCATCCATGGAAGCAGAAAATGCCACAGCCAAAACCGGACGTTACCATATGCTCAAATCTTATTTAGTACAGATTCTGATCTTACTATTACGAGATCAATCGGATCCCCCAAGTCCGCAAGCAGGTTGTGCCTTTGAATCCGTCAACAAAAAGCACGTCGTTGAACAAATCGTCAATTACTTCGAAGACCATTTTATGGAAAAGATTTCTCTGGATCGAATCGCGGACAATATGTACTTGAGTCCCTTTTATATCTCAAAGATCTTCAAAAGCGAGACCGGGGATACGCCTATCCGTCATTTGATCAATATTCGCTTGGAGAAAGCGAAAGAACTTCTGGAAAATGGTACATCTCAAAGTATCCAAGAGACAGCTCGAAGTGTGGGCTATGACGATGCCTACCATTTTAGCAAACTTTTTAAGAAACGCTTCGGGGTAGCCCCTTCCCAGTGGAATGACTATCGAAAAACTCTATGATTAATACGCGTGCCGCCTACACGCAGATGGGAGTAAATATGCGTTATTTTTTTGAATCCGTAATAGAAAAAAAGCAAAATGGATATCGTATTCCCATACCATTTAATGTATGGGAAGTTTGTCGCCAAAGAGATGTGATTAGCGCTAAGATCGTTTTGGACAATCGAATCATCGACTGTGAACTGCTTCCCATCGAAAAAGGGAATTATAGTATTCATATCGAGGAAGAAGCCGTCGCAGATTTGCGACCGGGCGTTTCACACAAAATATTGCTCCACATC
>JAISHZ010000364.1 GCA_031262285.1 Lachnospiraceae bacterium
AAATGAGCGCTTGCTTGTGCGCTCATTTTTGCTGCCCGGGCTCATCGGAACGCTCAGAGAGTCTAACACCCAAAACTCCCCTCGGCCCTGTGCGGTTCGTCCGGGATACATTGCCTTTGTAACGTAGATCGGCGAACGCGTGAACTGTAACAACTTAATCCTTGACGCATACACTTTTTCTACGGTATGATGTGCGTGTGGGAGTGTCAGTAGTCCACAATGTCCAAGTATGGATTTACAGTCCATTATTCGTACCTATTTACATATTGTATACGTATTTCAACACTTTGCTTCGCCGAGAGGGGAACAGATTGGAGAAGGGATGAACGGCAAATTTTTTGATTTGTCCAAGGAAAAGCAAGACAGAATGATGAACGCGGCCTTGAAAGTTTTTTCAAACTGTGGATACCGACACGCGAGTACGGACATTATCGTGCGAGAAGCGGGAATCAGTAAAGGTCTTTTGTTTCATTATTTTGAAAGTAAGATCGGATTGTACTCCTTTATCTATGAATATAGCGTCCGTTATGTCATCCTCGAACTACGCAGTAATGTAAACGCGGAAGAAACAGATTTATTTGAACTGATCAAACAAGTGGAACAAGCTCGGATGTGTGCAATGAAGGGATATCCTTATATGCAGCAATTTCTGAATAGATCAATGTATGAGGATGTGAGCGAAGCATTGCTTGCGATAGAAGCGATGAGGACAGTTCTCACCGACACTTATGATGCTATTTTTGCCAAAGCTCATTCTACGGAATTCCCGCAAGGGTTCGATTATGAAAAGATTCGTCGGATGTTAGAATATACGATTCAAGGGCTTATGAATGAACAATTCCTCAATGGGTCGTTTCAACCGGAGATCCTTTATCAAGAAATTGTAGAGTACGTGAATATGGTTCGTGATCTTACTAGTAACGCAGTGTTTACATCGAATATATCGTGAGTGATAGGGTATGCCTTTGGGATCCGCATTATCATGTGCATAAAAAATCTTTCATTTTATCGCACATTATCGCTTCCAATTTGCACGAAATAGTATTAATATGGAACAATGATTATGTTCGTGAAAGCGGACGAAAATCATCAAAAAGGAAATCTACCAGAAAGGAGTAATCGTTTATGAAAAAGTTTGGAAAATTTCTGCTCTTTGTCTTTGCTGTGGCGTCCATTGCTACCGGCGTATGTTACTTTTTTAAGAAATGGAATGGATGCTGTTGCGGATCGAAAGAGGAAGAAAGTGAGCCTCTTGAGAATGACACGGAAGAAGACACAGAGAAAGAAGCCGCTTCGCGTACGTACGTACCGTTAAGCAACGAGACGACCAAGAAAGCGGAAGAAGTAGCAGAAGCGAATCAGAGCGCTTTTACACCGCTGACACAGCAAGTTTCGAACGTGGCTACGGAAACGGTAGAAGAATTCTTCGATGAAGAAGATGCAAGTGATGTAGAAGCTACAATATAAAGAAAATAAAAGAACCTGTGAGAGACGATTCCTTCACAGGTTCTTTTTTATCATGACGAACAGCAAACGCAAATACGTGGTGCGAATCGTATTTGGTATTTTGTGATATCGTTAAGAAAGCTTTTTGCTTCTTTTGATTTCTTCGACAATAATAGCCTTTAGTTCGCGAGTCTTATCCTTCATACGAGAATTGGCGGTCGGAGAAGTTAAAATAGCAGCGATCATGCGGCTTGCCACGTCAAATTTGCGAAATTGAAAAGCAAGCACACAAAGCAAATAATCGACGGTGGTTTCATCCATACCACACATTGGAAAGGGTTCTTTTTTTCGGGCTTCAATGAAACCGTCAAATGCATTTGTCAAGTAATTGTGTTCCTCTTCTTGCAGTTTTTGATATTGCTCGGCAGAAGAAGTTGGGTCAGCCGCCAATTCTTCTTGATACCCGCGTAAAAGCCACGCGCTCTTTAAGCACAGATATGCCTTTTCGCTATCTTTCGCGCGTTTTACGATCGCACAGACCAAAGCCAGTTTGTAGCGTTCGATCGCTTCCTCATAAGAATACGTATCGTTGTCGTAATTTCTCAATGTAACTTTGGTACTGATGTTTTGTTTGATCAGTTTGATTTGAGAATCCATGAGCTGTTGGTAATAGCGTGTCAATGCTGCATATCCGCATCTTGGGCACAAAACAACATCATATTTAACCAAGTCAATGTTTTCGTATTTGGGACGAAGATCCATATCGGTTGAAAGTAGCTTCGTCTTACCCACGCGAATCGTTTTGACAGTAAATTTGTTCGAACAAACAGGGCATTCGTAAGAACGATCATACAACAGATCTTTTTCTAATGCTTTTTGAGACTCTTTGCGAGCTTCGTTAGAACCTGCAGATTGGTCTTTTTCGAAGATATTCATATTTTCCAACCCGCCTAGCCCTAAACTATCCAGACCGGATAACAATCCTGCCATTGTTGACCACCTTTCTATACTGAATGATTCACACAAGTGCGACTTTCGCGCGCTTGCGTCTTGTGGTAATAAACGTACTTGATTTATTCGTTTTTGGGGATGACATAAGAACTTTTTAAAGAAACAATGCGGTTTATGACCGGCGTTTCCGGTGTAGACAATTTGGGATCTAGGTGAAAGTAGCCTTGTCGCACAAATTGGAAACTGTCACATCCATTCTGTGAAAATGTGCGGATCGATTCTTCTATGGCACACTCGTTTCGGATCACCAAGGAATTCGGATTTAAATTGAGACTGCCGTCCTCATTATAAACTTCTTTTTCTTCATCGATGATATTTTCGTACAAATGAACGGTGGAAGCGACGCTGTGTGCGACGGACACCCAATGAATGGTGCCTTTCACCTTGCGATCCACCACAGTTCCTGATTTGGTGGCAGGATCGTAAGTGCAGTGAACTTCCGTCACATTGCCAAGTTCGTCTTTCACGCAACCTGTGCAAGTGACAAAGTAAGCGTTCATCAAACGTACTTCGTTGCCGGGGAAAAGGCGATAATACTTCTTGGGTGGTTCTTCCATGAAATCATCCCGTTCAATGTAGAGTTCGCGGCTAAAGGTAACTTCACGACTGCCCAAGGCTTCCTGTTCGGGATTGTTTAACGCCGGTAACTGCTCTGACTTTCCTTCGGGGTAATTGTCAATAATCAGCTTAACCGGGTCTAAAACCGCCATGATGCGTGGAACTTTCGCTTTTAGGTCTTCTCTGATACAATACTCCAACATCGCGTAATCAGCGGAAGATTGACTCTTGGAGATGCCGCACAGATCTACAAACATTTGAAGAGATGCCGGGGTAAAACCTCTTCTGCGCAAAGCAGCGATAGACACCAATCTCGGATCATCCCAACCATCCACAATGCGAGTATCAACCAGTTTTTTGATATAGCGCTTCCCGGTGACCACTTTGGTTAGGTAAAGTTTTGCAAATTCGATCTGTTTTGGAGGGGATGGATACTCCAATTCTCGAACAACCCAATCATATAAAGGACGATGATCTTCAAATTCCAAAGTACAGATCGAATGTGTGATTCCTTCGATCGCATCTTCAATAGGGTGTGCAAAATCATACATCGGATAAATACACCACTGCGTCTTCGTATTGTGATGAGCGATATGCGCCACACGATAAAGGATAGGATCCCTCATGTTGATATTGGCAGATTGCATATCGATGCGAGCGCGTAACACCTTTTCACCATCTGCGAAGACACCGTCTTTCATCTTTCGGAAAAGAGCCAGATTCTCATCGATGCTTCGATCGCTATAGGGATCTTTCGTACCGTTTGAAGTCAAATTCCCGCGGTATTCTTTGATTTGTTCCGCTGACAAGTCAGAAACATATGCTTTCCCTTTTTTGATGAGCTTGCATGCTGCATCGTACATTTGTGTAAAATAATCCGACGCAAAGAACAATCTGTCTTCCCAATCTGCACCCAACCAAGCGATATCTTCCCGAATAGCGTCCACAAATTCCGTCTTTTCTTTGGTCGGATTGGTATCGTCGTAGCGAAGGTTGAACTTTCCTCCATATTTTTGCGCAAGTCCATAGTTGAGAAGGATACTTTTTGCGTGTCCGATATGGAGATAACCATTGGGTTCCGGGGGGAAACGAGTATGAACGGTGTTATAGATACCTTCAGAGAGATCTTTATCGATGATTTGTTCAATAAAGTTCTTGGATTTTTCAGGCTTATCAATTTCGCACATAAGATCCTCGCTTATAAATGTTATTTTTTGTCATCAGTATAGACATATTCAAAAAAATGTAAAAACTATTTTCGCTTTTACATGAAACAATGTTATTCTAGCACACAAATTGCACTGTGAAAAGGTATTTTGCGGAAATCGACATTTGTGTTAGAATAATAGTTATACTTCACGGGTTTGCCGATCTACGTTTATCGATTGTCGATGCACAGAAACGCACAGAGCCGAGAGGCATTTGGGGTGTTATACGTTGTGTGGAGATGGAGACCATGCCCGGGCTCATCGGAACGCTCAGAGAGTCTAACACCCCAAATGCCTCTCGGCTCTGTGCGTTTCGTCCGGGACACATTTCTTTAAAACGTAGATCAGCGAACGCCTAAATTGTAACGAATAATAAGTAAAAGTTGAGAGATGGAGGCAATAGGATGGTTCATTTTGTGATTAATCCGGCGTCAAGGGGCGGCAAAGGGAAGCACATTTGGAATAAAGTGTTAGCTCCTGCTATGGAGACGAAGCAGATACCGTATGAGGTTCACTTTTCATCAGAAAAAGGTGATATCGCGAGGATTTGCGCAATGTTGGAAAAGCAGGATGATTCATTGTTGTTGATTATTGTAGGTGGCGATGGAAGTTTGAATGAAGCTTTGAGCGCTATTACGGATCATTCCAAAGTGACTTTTGGTTATATACCAAGTGGTTCCGGCAATGATTTTGCGAGAGATATGAAAATGTCCCAAAAGCCACTGGAAGTATTAAACAGGATTCTTCATACAGGGAACGAACAGAGGATGGATCTGGGGATCGTGGAATATCCGGATGGAAAAAAGCGCTGTTTTGCCATTTCATGTGGGATTGGATTTGACGCCGCTGTGTGTGAGGAACTTCAAGATTCGAAGTTGAAACGAGCGTTTAGTCGGATCAAGATGGGCAAACTGGCATATTTATGTATGGCATTGAAGCAGCTTCTTACAGCAAAGCGTTATGATTGTGAATTGCTCATAGATCAAAAGAAGACGGTTAAGATCAATCGAATGCTTTTTTTGACAGGGATGATACATAGATATGAAGGCGGAGGATTTTTGTTTTGCCCAATGGCACAAAGTGATGATGGGATGTTGGATTTATGTGTTGTTGGAAATGTACCACGCTTCTTTGCGTTACTGATATTACCTCTTGCTTTTTGGGGAAAGCATTATATCTCTAAACACATACATCATT
>JAISHZ010000251.1 GCA_031262285.1 Lachnospiraceae bacterium
ATCGCAATTTTACGGATTCTGACACAAGGATCGCTATTATAGAAGTTGGCGGTACTGTCGGAGAGATCGAGAGTCAACCGTTTTTAGAATCGATTCGCCAATTCCAACACGATATCGGACGTAACAATGCCATTTTATTACATGTGACGTTGATCCCTTTTTTGAGTGCCTCTCAAGAACTCAAGACGAAACCGACACAAGCGAGTGTCAAAGAATTACAGAGTATGGGTTTGCAGGCAGATATTATCGTTTGTCGCAGTGAACATCCCATTGATCAAAGTATTCGAGACAAGATCGCTCTGTTTTGTAATGTACCGAGTACGCATGTCCTTCAAAATCTGGATGTTTCCTATATTTACGAGGCTCCTTTGGCCATGGAGGAGGAGCGTTTAGCGCAAGCAGTCTGTGAATCCCTGCATTTGGAATGTCCTCCCCCGGATCTTTCGGATTGGATTGCTATGGTAAATGATTTGAAGACACCGACCGGTGAGATTACGATTGCATTGGTCGGAAAGTATGTTTCTTTGCATGATGCGTATATCAGTGTGGTGGAAGCCCTCAAACACGGAGGCATACCCAATCATGTCACGGTCTCAATCAAATGGATCCTTTCGGAAGATGTGACCGAGCAAAGTGAAGAAGCGCTTTTTCGCGATGTTGACGGGATCCTCGTACCCGGTGGCTTCGGAACGAGAGGAATCGAGGGTAAGATACGTGCTATTCATTATGCGCGGACACACAAGATCCCCTTCTTGGGACTCTGTTTGGGAATGCAGCTTGCCATCGTGGAATTTGCACGGTATCAACTTGGTTTTACCGATGCGAATAGCATCGAGTTTAATTCTGCCACCACACATCCTGTGATTGCATTGATGCCGGATCAAAATGGTATTGAGAACATCGGCGGAACATTACGTCTGGGTGCATACCCTTGTGTATTGGATAAAGATTCCAAAGCGTATGCGCTATACGGTGAAGAATTCATCTACGAACGACACAGGCATCGCTATGAAGTAAACAACGACTATCGGGAAATGCTAACGCAGCAAGGGTTGTGTCTGTCGGGGATCTCTCCGGACAATCGTATCGTGGAGATGTGCGAAGTAAAAGATCATCCCTTCTTTGTCGCAACCCAAGGTCATCCCGAGCTCAAATCCCGCCCGAATCGTCCGCATCCTTTATTCAGAGGATTGGTAGAAGCGGCGCTTTTGCATAAGCAATCACACTTATGTCAAGAAACAGATTCCGATACGATCGATGAAATGTCCGAACAAAATTAGGTTAGGTGCCAAGCGCGTCCAAAGTGCCGAAGGTGTAACCCATCTCCTTCCATGTACTTAAAAGTTCATCTAATATTTCTGCGTTGGTCTGTGAGGTCGAGTGCAAGAGAACAATTGCCCCCGGGTGAATGCGCGATGTCAATTTCGCCAGCGCATCTTCATGCGAGGGCTGTTCGTCTACGATCCAGTCTACGTAAGCGAGACTCCAAAAATAAGTACGATACCCCATTTCTTTTGCCATAGTTAAATTGTCAGTACTGAATTTCCCCTGTGGCGGTCGATAATACATGGCCATTTCTTTTCCTGTAATTTCGTGATACAAAGCCTGCACACTGTCCAATTCTTTTTGAAAAGAGTCCCGATCCAAGATGGTAGACATATCCGGATGATGATAGGTATGATTGCCGACACTGTGTCCTTCCTCTGCCATTCGTTTCACCAGTTCCGGTGCGGATTCCAGAAAATGTCCCACTACAAAGAAAGTAGCAGACACCTCATGCTTCTGAAGAGCGTCTAAAATCGGCGCAGTATTGCCGTTTTCATACCCACAGTCAAACGTCAAATAAATCACTTTGTCTTTTGCGTCTCCGACATAATATGCATCATATGCCGAAAGCTCTGCGGCGGAGACATTCCCTGTCGGTTGTGAACCGCTCGCTCCAAACCCCAATCCCCAATTTTGTGAAGCCGGTAACACAATAGCAGAAGCGGTTACTTGCTTCACCACGAAACCGATGGCTCTGCCTACGAAAAACATACCGCACAGAAGAAAAAGTACCGGAATCCAAAACCGAAACAAATTCCCGGGAAGTTTCGCCACAGCATTATGTAGGTAGTCTCTTGGCAGCGATATGTGATACGCGCCGTGTGTTTTGCGTTCCTTTCTTGCTTCTTGATGAATAACAGTCTCATTTTGATTCATAAGATCCCCTTGGTTTTGTCAAAGATTCCTAACAGTATATGATGACAAAGCGCGCATTACATCTCAAATTTGGGGAAGTAATAAATTTTCATATAACCGTAAAAATGGAATGCTATTCTATAATAGTAACAGCTGATTGGTCGTTTAAGAGATTGACGAATGAATCATTTGGTAATAGTATGATAGCAGAGTACAAACAACATGATATTGAGATCGGATAACAATTAAAAATACTATTTAGGCGTTCGCCGCGCGCGATTAGTAACCGACATGAAATAGATTACGCGACAGGAGGATGGTAATGCTGTTAAGTGTGGTAGTTCCTTGCTATAATGAGCAGGAAAATGTGAAGGATTTTTATGATGCGTTGTTGAAGGCATTCGCAAGCATCAGTGACTCTTTTACAGCAAAAGAAGAGATCGCTACTTTGGAAATTCTTTTTATAGATGATGGCTCTCGTGACCAAACAGTTCCCGCCGTAAAGGCCTTGAAAAAAATAGATGATCGCGTTCGATTGATTTCTTTTTCGCGAAACTTTGGGAAAGAAGCAGCCATGTTCGCCGGTCTCGAAAAGGCGAATGGAGATTATGTCGTATTGATGGACGCAGACCTGCAAGATCCTCCGGCGTTATTGCCGCAAATGATGCAATATGCACTGGAAGGATATGACTCCGTAGGAACTAGACGAGTCAGTCGCAAAGGAGAACCTGCGATACGCAGTTTTTTCGCCAGACTCTTTTATCGATTAATGCGC
>JAISHZ010000012.1 GCA_031262285.1 Lachnospiraceae bacterium
ATCAAAAGTGAAAAGCGTTCTTTGCTTTTCACGTGACACCCCTCCCGGCGCATTGGCGCCGCTGGTCTATTCAAACTCAATAGTTGCTGGTGGCTTGCCGGTGCAGTCGTAAAGAACGCGATTGACGCCTTTAACTTCGTTAACGATTCGATTTGTAATGATCTCCAATATATCCCATGGAATTCTGGCGGCTTCTGCTGTCATGAAATCCGAAGTGGTCACACCGCGAAGCGCGATGGCATATTCGTAAGTTCGCGCATCCCCCATACATCCGACAGAACGCATATTGGTAAGCGCGGCGTAGTATTGATCCATAGCTCCATCGAGTCCGGCTGCCGCGATTTCATGACGATAAATCGCGTCGGCATCTTGGACGATGGATATTTTTTCAGGTGTGACTTCGCCAATGATACGAATACCCAAACCGGGTCCGGGGAAAGGCTGCCGATTCACCAAGAATGGGGGGAGTCCAAGTTCTAATCCAACCTTGCGTACCTCATCTTTAAATAGTAATCGCAGAGGTTCAAGGATTTCTTTAAAATTGACGAGATCGGGCAGACCGCCGACATTGTGGTGAGATTTGATCACAGCGGAATCACCCAGACCGCTTTCGATCACATCCGGGTAAATTGTACCTTGTACGAGATAATCAACGGCTCCGATTTTATTTGCTTCTTCCTCGAAGACGCGAATGAATTCTTCTCCGATGATTTTACGTTTTTGTTCGGGTTCCGTGATGCCCGCAAGCCGCTTATAAAAACGAGCCGCCGCGTTTACGCGAATAAAACGGAGAGTAAATTGATCGGAATTGGTAAATACCGCCTCGACTTCATCTCCTTCATCTTTGCGTAAAAGCCCATGATCCACAAAAACACAAGTCAACTGCTCGCCAATTGCTTTTGCCAAGAGGGTTGCAGCTACGGACGAATCAACGCCGCCGGAAAGTGCGCAGAGGACTTTGCCGGAGCCGACTTTCTCGCGAAGTGTTTGAATGGTTGCTTGCGCAAAAGAGGACATTTGCCAGTCACCACGACAACCGCAGATCGATCGTGCAAAATTCCACAACATTTTCGATCCTTGTGCGGTATGCATGACTTCCGGATGAAACTGAACGCCATATAGTAGACCATTTAAGGATTCCATAGCAGCTATGGGACAATCTTTGGTACTCGCACTGACGCTAAAATTTTCCGGAAGCTTATTGACGGCGTCCGTGTGGCTCATCCAACATATTGTTTCTTCTTCTATATCAGTAAATAGAGTACTCTCCCTTGATATATGTACCAACGTTTTTCCGTATTCGCTTACGGGTGCTTTGGTCACTTCTCCGCCCAGCAGGGTCGTGAGGACTTGAATCCCATAACAAATACCAAGAATCGGTATATTCAGATCAAAAATTGCCTTGGAGCAAAGCGGTGAATCCTTTTCATATACACTGTTTGGACCGCCTGTAAAGATAATCCCTTTTGGATTTTTCGCTTTTAATTCGTCTAATGAAATGGAGTATGGATGAACTTCACAATACACATGACATTCGCGAATACGCCTGGCGATGAGTTGATTGTATTGACCACCGAAATCCAAAATAATGATTTTCTCTTTTGCCAGATCCTGCATTGCGAACCTCCTGCATTACAAAATAGAACGAAAAATTATGCCTCCAATCATTATAATCATATCTAATACCCTTGTCAAAGGAAAGTTCTCATGAAATTTATAGAAATTTTATAGAAATTTTAGAAATCGAAAATTCAATGATCGGAAAATTTTGGAACTTTACATTCAATTTTCGTTTTGCTAAAATTTGCCCATCATCCCTTCGTTAAATCCGAGAACCTTCCTGACTAGGATCAATCGTACGACGCCACAGTTTGATGAAGCAGGAGGATGAATAAATGAAGGAATCTTATGTGTATCCGGAAGGTTTTCGGTACCCTGAAAAAGAACTAAAGAGTAAAAGAGCGGGTAAATCCAATCTCGAAAATCTTTACCAATCGTTAATTCTTATGCCGGTCTTTTTGGATGAATTACAACCGTTCTCTCAATCCGCATTGTGTATTAGTGCTGCTTGTATTGTTTTGACACTTCGTTACTTATTGTGGGAGAAGAAGCAGGAGCTTTGTTCCTTCCCGGTGACGGCCGAGATGGCAAGTCGCTGGAATACGATGGAGCCCACGATGCTTTGCAGAGCTTTGCAGAACAGTTTACGCCGACTACCACCACGCTTGACAAATGGAAAGGATAAAGGAACGATGGTCTTGACTACAGCGAAACGGCTTTACGGATCTCTCGCTCTCTTCTATCCCGGTATGATTGAAAAGATTGCCTCCATATTCGACGGGGATTTCTACGTCGATTTTTCAAATCTCCATGAATTGTTGCTTTTTCCGGCCAAAGAATGCAGCGCCCTAAAGATGCGTATGCGCACGGAGCGTTCTTCTCCTGAACCGGGAACAGAGCCACGCCACAGATTATATCGCTACCTCAAAAAGAAGGACATGTTCATGGAGGTGTAAGCTCTTAAAATATAGCCAAATAAACGCATATCCTTTCAGAATGCCTCATAAACTGTAAAAAAGTATTCTGAGGGAATTGCTTTGAAGGACTATATTGAAGAGCGTGCCATCAGTATTGCGAACTATATCATTGATAACAATGCGACAGTACGACAGACAGCGC
>JAISHZ010000015.1 GCA_031262285.1 Lachnospiraceae bacterium
CTTAAAACCCTCCTTCAATTCATTCCTTGATTGGCTCAAGTGCCATTTGACAGTTCCGACCGGGATGTTCATCTCGGTGGCGATGGTGGCGACGGTTTTGTTTTCGAAGTAATAGGCATAAACGATTTGGCGGCGGACTTTGGTCAAAAAGGCGATTTCTAGGCGAAGCTGCGGGATTAATTCATCCTCCCCTTCAAAAGAGTATTCGTCATAAAACCAAATGTCCATTCCATCAATCGAAATACCCTCATGCCTTTTCTTTTGCGAAACGAATCTGGCATAAACATTCATACTGATTCGCCACACATACCCATCCAGATTGTAGATTTCGTCTGCGGAAAGCATAGAACGGTATAGCTCGACGATGATATCCGCGCATAAATCTTCCGCTTCGTCATAACCGTAGCATTTTGAAATACTAAAACCGTACACTTTCGGCAGATACTCACTGATGAGTCTGTCCGCTTTTTGTTTGTCCATTTTGCATTACTCCAAATACCGGGGTGGTTGGATGGGCTGCTCGAGTCAACTCATCCGCCACTTTGCTGTCATCTTTTTATATAGTGGAGAGAAATTTGAAATGGTTGGTGAAATAAGCTGCATCGACAACAGATTTTAAGTTTATTTTTTGCATGTGGTTTCTACTTTGCTCTCACAGCGTGTTTTTCTTGACTTTGATATATTTCTGGTTCTTGCTGTTGGGTTTATCTGGGATTGTCATTTGTATCAATCCAGCGTCTAGGAGTGGTGTGATATAACGCTTGAACGCGCGTGAATCCCCATTTCTTTCAATTACACCAAAAATTTCTTTGCGTGAAAGGGGTTTATTTTCTAGCGCTTTTAATACTGCGACATGCAAATCGGTTAACTCTACTTCGCTCTTATCTGAGCGCATGGCTTGATGCTTATCTTGGTGCTCGTCTTGGTGCTTATCTTGGTGCTCGTCTTGGTGATTATCTTGGTGCTCGTCTTGGTGATTCACTTGTGTATTATTTGGTTCAACAAGCAGTTTTTCTTGATATGCTTTTTTCAAAACATCATATATCGCTGATAACGTAAATTCGATAAATCGGCTCGAATCACCGCTATGCTGACCAACGTAAAGTGCGTCGTAATACTCCGATCTATTCGTAAGCTTTTTCTGTGATGGTATAGGGTGGTTTGCTCATGGTTGCTCCCCTCTCTTGGGCTTTATCAAATCATAGCTACGTTCAATCATATCTTGCAATTCTTCATCCGGCACATCACCGCCGACAAAAACGGTGTTCCAGTGCATTTTATTCATGTGATATCCGGGGATGAGGTCTTTATAGATTCTTCGTAAAAAGTCAGATTCAGATGGATCGCATTTGAAATTGACGCACAGCTTACCATCACGCTCGTATATTAACGCGAAAGTCTTCTTATTTACCTTGTGGCGCATGACTGTCCATTCTGTACCGTCTTTTATGCGGTCGAAGGGGTAATCCTCATATGAGGCAGGGAAGGATAGGCTAAAATCAATTAGTTCTTGGCGGGTCATATGCTCGCTCCTATATGTAGTATCTTCTTGAGGTAATATCTTCTTTATCGTCATCTTTGATGCTTCGCAAGAATAAGCATCATCCGTTATAACACTATGAAACTTCCCAGTGACCATTTTTCCTAGAACCCACCCTTACGAGTTTATTTTTTTCAGGTAACGCTTTTATGGTTCTCTGTATCGTCCTTTCGGATACAAGTGTCTGTTCTGACAATATCTTTCTTGTTAGATTTGGGGTTTCTTTTAAAAGTTTCAATATTTTCTTTTCCGTTTCGCTCATAGAGACATTTATAGAATCGTTTTTCGAATTACTTATTGTGCCATTTATTGTGCCACTTATAGGGTCATTTATTGAGCCACTTATTACATCTCTGGCGACCAACCCATATTTTCTTGATTCATCAGACGAGTCGTTAACGCCTATCGAATAATTTATTGAGTCATTTACCAAAGCTAATGCGTCATTCTTTATAATCCCAAGGCTGATAAGCCTCGGCAGATAATGTGTGAGTTCACCATCTATTTTTTTACCATGGAAAACAGAATAAATCACTAGAAGCTCCTCTGTCGAAAGCGTATTCGTGATCGTTTCGCCGATTCGTCTGAATAGGGCAAGCATCTTCTCGTCAATCTTATTACCGGCAAATCTCATGCGGACGATATACTCATCCGAATCCAGAAAATCGGGCAATGCTTTAGCTTCTTTGATACACAATTCATATATCAAATCCATCCCTTGCCCAGCACGTTCAACCAGACCGCAACGCGCTAATATTTCCGCGATAAGGCGGTTGCGAGGAGCTTGTCTAAACATAATATTTTCTCGCGTAATGCCATGTGGAAAGCCACCCGGACTATCGATCTCTAGGCGATCGAAAAATTGCCTCACGAATATGCTGCCACTTAATCTGTATTCTCTATGGCTGACGGCGTTCAAAATAGCTTCCCTAACAACTCTTTCGTTATATGCCAGAATGTCGAATACAAAGAATCCTTCTTGGTAGTGTAGCTTGTCGTTACGCAAGTTAATCAACTGCCACAATTTATCAAAGTATAAAAAGAAACCTTCTCGAAACTCTTCCCTAGCAGCGGCCGGCCCCGGTCTGTTTGTTGGTCTGTATTCAAAGATGACTTCGGATTGTGCCAAGAGACGGCGTAATGCTTCCGATGTGCCAAACAGAATTAGCGCCGCA
>JAISHZ010000023.1 GCA_031262285.1 Lachnospiraceae bacterium
ACAAAGTCCACACGATAATCGCTTCTGTAGCGATACAAGCGATCAAAAGAATCCAATCTCTGCGTAGTAAAGAAGAAATCGTCGTTGGCAGCAAGATAACATTGCGTATCGTAACACCCGCGAAGCCGCTGTAGCGTAATCCAAAGCCATCCACACCTTCCGCATAAGCGCCAAAACTAAAAATCAACGCTACAATGAGTAAAAATATCCTTCTGCGGGTGTGATTCGAACCAAAAAGCGCTTTTCCCAATGAAGCATATGCCATATAGGCAATCAAAAGTATCGCGATCGGGACTGCTTTCATCAATAAAAATGGCACAGTAATCCCAAAAATCTCGCAGATCGCGCTGTAGAATGCCGGCAGCAATAAAATCTGTATCCTAGTAGGCACACCGGCTTCATAAGCCTGTCCTGTTAAGGGATTTTGTTGCCACATGACCTCATTTGTCAGGAATACATTCATTGTTTCCGCTGTCGTCTCTCCCTGCGGATACTTCAAAGCTCCATTGCTGATGATGCTAATTTGTACGAAAACAATAGTTACAAATATGAGCAACAGGATGAGATTCGCTTTGTCCGAACGGCCAACAACCTTAGGTAGCGTTTTTCGTAGTTTGCTCTGCGACCACACGATATAGCCTCCCCCAAGCAACAACAAGACGCACCATAGGTAAAACGCAAGGAACGAAAAAAAATGAAAAGACCGATCTAGGAAAAATGCTGCCAAATACGCAGCTTCGGTAACCCCTAACAGTAGCATCCACAATATAAGTGTGTTTTCCATGACGCCACGTTCACATTGAAGCTTATTCTTTAGCGTCTGCCACATTGGACTGTATGGAACTCCTTTCATCCGTGCCTTCTCCTTGAATTCGTGCGCCCAAGGGCGCAGACGGGAGCTTCTACACAATTTTGTCTGTGCGGGATATGACCCCTGAACAGTAACCTATTATACCATGATTTTCGCCCGCTTTGCGGGCATCTCATCAAAAGTGAAAAGCGCTTTTTGCTTTTCACATTATACCATGATTTTCGCCCGCTTTGCGGGCATCTCATCAGAAGTGAAAAGCGCTTTTTGCTTTTCACATTATACCATGATTTTCGCCCGCTTTGCGGGCATCTCATCAGAAGTGAAAAGCGCTTTTTGCTTTTCACATTATATCATGTACATTACGAGAATGAAAGCCTCCCCTTGTATAAAGGTAGTATAGATAGTATACTACCTTTATAATTTATAAGTTACGAACCGTTATCTATCACAGGTCATATCCCACGCAGTTAAAATTCGGAGGTGGACATGCTTCTTAGCGTTGTTGTTCCCTGTTACAATGAAGAACTTAATATCAACGATTTCTATCAAGCGCTACTTCCGGCTTTTGATCAGATTGTTTCTAACCATACCCAAGTATCACCGATTTCCTTGGAAATCCTATATGTCGATGATGGTTCAACCGATCAAACCGCCAACTGTGTGAAAACGTTGATTGAAACGGATTCCCGCGTGCGTCTCATTTCTTTTTCACGAAATTTCGGGAAGGAATCCGCTATTTTTGCAG
The DNA here is from genome assembly GCA_031262285.1 of Lachnospiraceae bacterium. Next base: position 1,557 of record JAISHZ010000023.1, read on the forward strand.
GATTGGAGAAAGCACTGGGAGACTATGTCGTGATCATGGATGCCGATCTCCAAGATCCCCCTTCCCTGCTTCCGCAAATGTTTACGGAAGCGATGAACGGATACGATCATATCGCCACCAGACGCGTCAGCAGAAAAGGCGAACCGGCAATCCGAAGTTTTTTTGCTCGTCGCTTCTACCGCTTGATGCGTGTAATTTCCCGTACCGAAATCGTAGACGGAGCCAGAGACTATCGCCTTCTTAGCCGCAAAGTCGTCGATGCAATTCTCTCTCTTCGCGAGTATCATCGCTTTACGAAAGGCATCTTTGGTTGGGTCGGATTTGAGACCAAATGGTTGGAATACGAAAACATTGAGCGCGCAAAGGGCGAAACCAAATGGAGTTTTTGGAAGCTACTCAAGTATTCTATAGAAGGCATCGTCGCTTTTTCTACCGTACCACTCATTATCGCTTCGATTATAGGGGTTGTTTTTTGCATCATCGCTTTTTTGATGATACTCTTTGTCGTGATACGAAAGATACTCTTTGGCGACCCTGTTTCCGGTTGGGCATCTACGATTTGTATCCTTCTCTTGGTAAGCGGCGTACAGTTCTTCTGCATGGGTATCATCGGACAATACCTGGCCAAAACCTATATGGAAGTAAAAAACCGCCCTCTCTACTTAATAAAAGAAGAACTATAACCAATATCGACCCATAGTTAAAACAATATGGAGAACCTGTAATTTTCTAAACGTGATTTCACAATGTTTTATATATCTAAATAAAACCTAAATAAATATAATATTTATCTTGTCATGTGTCAAGATGTATTGTATTATTCAAAAGAAGAACACAAGATGTGGTTGTTTAGCCACCATAAGAGGAAAAGTAAATGGAAAATACAAATTTTCAAATTTATGAACTAGAGCTTTACATCACAGAAATCATGCTGGAAATAGGGATTCCGGCGCATTTACGTGGTTATTACTATTTACGAGAAGCAATACTTTTGTCCGCACAAAATATGGAGTATGTTTGTAGCGCGACGAAAATGCTCTACCCAATGGTGGCAAAACAGTTTCAAACAACCACGCAGAAGGTTGAACGATCTATTCGGAATGCTATCGAAGTTTCTTGGTTACGAGGAAATCCCGGGACCATAAAACGGCTCTTTGGATGCTCGAATCCGGACATTTATAAGAGACCGACCAACACCGAATATGTTGCCAGAATTGCTGATAAAGTTCGATTGGATATGAAAGCTCTCTCTAATCAAAAGGAAGCGATTTAATCACACCCAAAATTTTGAGATAGCAATTTTGAACAAGCTGTTGTATAATGTTTGGTGTTTGACAAATGACAATCATGAGGGAACACCAATGACGTTTTTTACCGCATTACTCGACAATCGTATTTGGTGGGCTGGTATTAGCGGTTGGATAGCCGCTCAGGTACTTAAGACTTTGCTTCATTTCTTTTTCACCAAAGATTTCTCTCCGGA
>JAISHZ010000057.1 GCA_031262285.1 Lachnospiraceae bacterium
CTGAAATCAAAAGCAGAAAGCAATCTCTGGTACGAAGATGTTGAAAAACCATTTCTGGAGCATTGTAAGAAATTGTCGTTATGATAAACCTTTGTACCAATAAAAAGTATCTACACCCGAAATGCGAGAAAAGACTAGACTGTTTTTTCAAAGTGTGGTAAGCTAATGAAGCTAGTATCGGGAAAAAACCAAGTGCCAATATATGGCACTTTTATACTGCTAATTTCATAATTTACCCAAATCGTGTAGTAACGAATTGAATTGACATCAAACATGAATTTGTTCATGGATAAAAACATGGACAAAAAGCGTAAAAAGTGCTTAAACTCTTGCTCAATCTATGCTACCATATGCCCAGAAGAGAAAAATCCGTTCTAACAAATGTTCACCCAAAAACCCCAGAGCTGCTGACTCTGGGGTTTTAATAGTGTTACCGCTAGTGTTCTTCCAGCCACTTGCAGACAATGTATGTAACAACATTTAAATCCATTCTAACATTTGTATCACCTCTCTCCCATTGCAGGAGTAGAAGCAGCAACGGTCACATTTTAGCATACCTTGTCATAAACAGAAAGATCGATCGAAAGAAATTACCTTTTGTAAAATGGATCGTTTTGATATCTTCGACAGGCGATCAAAATAATAGTGGTTTCGTTGACACGAAATAATATGGGATTGCGTTTTATCAGAAACGGTGTTTGGTGAAAGTTCATGAATAATCTTTGCATGGGAAAAATCGTAAAAACATCTTAGTGGGAGGGATGAAGAAATATATGTTGGGAAATAGGATCATGATTAAGTAAAAAAGTCATATAATATCTGACATATCTATAACTTTGTGTTATAGTTCTGATACGCGATTCAACCGGACGAATGAAAGGAACGGATAAAATGAAATTCATATGGATTATGGGAGATAGTGCTGTCGGGAAAATGACGGTTGGACAAGAACTCGCACAAAGCTTCAAAACGCGATGTAGAGATATCGCGCGCGCGGATGTTAGCCGATGACGAGAAGGCGAAGCTTGAAAGCTATGACGGCGAAATTCCGTTTGAGAATTATATTAAGATAGATAATTCCAATCTTGCCCCGGAAGTTGTGGCGAAGATGATAAAGGAGCGTTTTAAATTGTGAAGCATTTGTTATCGTAAGCGCCATGCACAACCGCGTTATATCTATTGAAAATCAATCCGTCCACTTTAATGCAGTCCATTTTGTCACGTCGATACCGTTTGCACCTGCATAAAAGGTTTTAAAATTATCCACATCGCTACCGTAAATTTCGCGTGATATTATGATTTGACCTGCCACGTCGCGCTTGTGTGTCTCGACGATGAGATAGGATGTTTCTGATTCTGTAGTAATGGATTCCGGCATCGCGTCCGGCGCATATTCCTTTTGAGATAGAACGGCGCTTTTCTCATCCATCTGTATCACGGAGATTTTCTCCGGCGCAAACATCACGCTGATGGTTAGCTGAATGGAGGTGCTGGTTTCTGTTGTTGTGGCATCCAATGTTTGAGAAAAAAGCGCGCCCTCACTAATTGCTTCGTTAGTAACCGTAAAGCCGCCGCTTGAAACAGTATATACACTGCCGTCCGCACTTTGATAAACAGGATTGATATAGTACGTGCGAGGTAAATTTTGAGGGGAGGCGTATATTGTTCCTGTCAGTGTTGTGCTGCTTCCTTCATCGCCGATTTTATAGTCAACATGACCATCACTGATGGCGGGATCGGATATTGATGTGATGTAGCTGTCTTGATCTCCTTTTGCAGGTACGAATGCCGAGAAAAAAGAAACTCCGTCTACCGGAAAAACATATTCAACTGTTTCGGAAGTCTCACCTGTTTCTTCATTCGTGAAAGGTTTGGTTATTAATTGCGCATAGAGCCGTCCCTGATATTTTGATGTGTCTCCATCCACGGTCATATTGCCGCCTTGAATGCTCATGGGGTTGTCGTTAAAATAGGCTCTATAATCAAATAAATCAAGATATTGCGCGGTGAGAAAAATCCCGGCTAATCGATCTTCACCCATGGCGCTATCTGCGCCATCTAGTGCCAATTGACAGCCTGTAAGGGTGAGCATCGCCAAGAGACAGAAGATTTTTGTACATATTTTACGTTTCATCATTTCCCTCCACTTTTCCGTCAAATTTAAGAATATCACCCACATCACAGTGAAGATGCCAGCCACGGTGATTATCGTTTGTCAGTAATTTGTGTCTGATATTTCGAAATCAGCGCTCCTAAAAGATTAGTTTATACCTATCCCCAGATACATTCTATTTATTGCCAATAAATTCAACCCATATAATTTTCGACAAAACATAATAGAAACATAAAAGAGGCAGATAAAAATCTGACACATTTGCCTTTATGTGGTATTCTAGTGAACATACATATCATTTTTGAAAGTAAGGAGCAGAATGAAATCAAACGCAATCCAAAATATGCTGCAGAATACCGGCTATATGCTGTCCGTTGCATGGCAGCAAAGCAAAAGTGTGATTTGGTTTTGTTTGCTATTAGCGGTGTTTCCTGTGGCGGCCAACCTTCTAGGTTTGTTGTTCATCCCGACGCTGCTTTTTTACATAGAAACCGCGGTACCTTTGCGTCAGCTTCTTCTTGGTATTTCCCTTTTCGCGGGAGGCACCATGCTCATAAGCGCTGCCGAAGGGTATGTGTCCTCCAATATTTTGTTCGGGCGTATACAGG
>JAISHZ010000128.1 GCA_031262285.1 Lachnospiraceae bacterium
TCAAAGTACAGTTTTGCTGATATCGATTATCGAATAAGCAATAACAGACAGCGTTTGATGAAAGTTTCCCGTAATGATGTCATAGTGCAAAAACACGAACGGGAGCAAGTTTGAAAGTAAGGGAACTTTCAAACTCCTTGATCGGTACGCGCGCCGGTGGCGCGCAGACGGGAGCAAGAATGAAACTCGATCGTTTAATCGGAATATTGACGCTACTGCTACAACACGATAAGACCACCGCACCGGAGCTTGCGAAACGTTTTGGCGTATCCCGGCGAACAATACTGCGTGATATTGACGCACTTGACCTCGCAGGAATCCCGATTGTCACTTCGCGTGGTGGGGATGGCGGCATATCCATTATGGATGGCTATAAAATCAAGATGAATGTACTGACTACCGACGAACTGCAAACGCTCATGGCAGGGTTGCAAAGTGTCGATTCGGTATCAAAGACCTCGCAGTTTGAGCAGCTGATGACCAAGCTCGCACCAAACGGCGCGGCAGTCTCCCTAGCTAGTAGCGTAGTAATTGACCTCTCCTCCCACTACAAAGACAGTATCGCAGACAAAATCAATGTATTCAAACAAGCAATTGCCGAGCGCAAAACCGTCGCGTTTGATTACTATTATCCCAAAGGGGAAATACCTCGTGAAATCGAGCCGTATGTGGTGGAATTTCGTTGGAGTTCTTGGTATATATTCGGCTTTTGTCGTCTGCGGCAGGAATTTCGACGTTTCAAACTCAATCGCTTGTGGAATTACCGGATTACGGATCATCCTTATGAACTTCGCCCTATCCCGCCCGAAAAGAAAGACACCGGTTATGATTTCCCTGACCCCTACAATGTGAAGATACTGTTTGACAAGAGCGTTCGCTTTCGCTTGATAGATGAATATGGGTTGCATAGTTATGAAGAACGCGAAGATGGACTACTGCTTTCACTGGATTTTACGAACCACGAATATATATACTCGTGGATTTTGAGCTTTGGCGATAAAGCGAAGGTCATCGAACCACAAGAAGCGGTGGAGAGATTTGCGGAAATGGCGAAAAATTTATTTGAACGCTATCAATAAACACGACATACAGGTGTCATGTTCGGTATGATATCTTGATTAAAGCACAGAGATATCAAACACTTATTTTGAAACACAACGCCTAACACATGACGAACCTATGCGGAGCGCACAGAAAGGAGCAATGATGAATACGAGTGAAAATATTATCGCAAAATCCGCAAAAATCGCAGAACATTCCGACAACTGTATCTTAGCCTTGATCAATTTCGACGGTTACCCCACCGCTGCAACCATTAGTCCATCAAAAGTAGAAGGCATAAAACGGATCTACTTCGGGAACAACGCAAGCAGCAACTGGGTTCAGCGCATTGAAAGATGCAACCGTGCCAGTATTTGCTTTAGTTCGGACAACCCTGTATACAATATCACGCTTGTGGGTGATTTCGAGATCATTACCGATCAACTGAGCGTGAAGCAAGAGATGTGGCGCGATTGGATGAACGAATACTTCAGCGGACCGGAAGACTCGAATTACTGCGTACTGCGATTTACCACCAGATATGTCAGTATATTTCTCGATGGTACACAATACAGAGGGGAACTAACAGGATGAATCTAACACCGGCCATCACCACTCTGCGTATGGAGCGACAGCACCTCACGCGCAAGGCAACAAAAGACGAGCAACCACCCATATGGATGAAATCCTATCGGCGATTCATGTGCTTTGCGGAGAGGATAAACCCATTAAAAGATATCAAGGAGAAGTGATTGTATGAGACTCTCAAGTTGCGGTATTGATTGTGATATATGCGAAATCGGTAAAGAGAAAAACTGCGCCGGATGTTATTCGATGAAGGGAAAGCCATTTTGGAGCGGCGATGGTGTTTGTGATTTGTTTGCCTGTGCTATCGATAAAAAGCACCCTAATTGCGGGAAATGCGAAGGCTTTCCTTGTGATAAACTCAAGGAATGGGCATACAGCGAGTCCGGCGAGAATGGGTTGCGCATTGAAAATTTAAGAATGATGGAGGTTTCACCACTATGAAAAAAGAGTTTTTTACCAGACCCGAAAAAATCACCGAAACATGGAATACATGGCAATGCTTTATGCTTGGTATTCCCTCTATGGTATTTGTCGTTACCGGCTGGAAAGCAAACGGCAAGGAAAACGCTTGCTTACAATCGTGGACAGCATTTACACCCTGCGGAAAAGATGATTTTGCTTGTATTATGAGCCAAGTATCAAAAAGCGGACATATGTACCAATCGCTGAAGGAAACTGGAGTATGCGTGTTGAACTTCCCTTCGCTTGACGTGTATGACCGTTGCATAAAAACAATCGGCAACAACGATTATGACACCGACGAGATCACCGCCGCAGGACTGACAGCGGAACCCGCGTCCAAAGTAAACGCGCCGTGCATCAAGGAATGCTTTCTGAACATCGAGTGTGAATTGATGTGGGAACATGAACTTTACGATGAGCCGAATGTTTGGGGTAATCAGGATGTGACCATAGCATTGAAAGTGGTGAACATCTGCATGGACAGCGACCGTTACGACCAAGGCAAGCTAGGTAGATATGGCAAAACAGGTTATCTGTTTCAAATCGACGATCCGACCAACCCCGAAACAGGCGAACAGTCAAAAAATATAAATCAAGCTACCATCGAACTGAGTTCACCTATTCCGTGGGAAACAAAATAGTATAGTAATTTTACACAATGCGCCATGAACCAACACCAGATAGGTATCGCTCGATATGGGGTTTGATCAGAATATGTTGCCACTTTCATTTCAACAATGATGACACTGTGGATAATAACCGCCGTTTTTTACTATTTACAAATGTGGTGCTCCTTGTTTTGATTCTGCAATCTACCCCTTTTCGGGCGGCACAATGGTATGATAGGTTAAAATCAAAGAGAAAACCCATCATCGCTCTCTCGTTATCGATTCATTTCCTGTCTGTAGATTTCTTTCAAGTTTTCGATAGCCATAAGCACATCCAAAGTATGGAATCCCAAGTAGCATGCCTTCATACGTTCGGCATCAGCTTGTACATATATCTCTTGACTACTCTCTCCCATGGATAAATGCCAGTAGCGGTAAACATATCCCATCCAAAATAATGCTTCCCTACTATACTGTTTCTCTGATAGTGGAACAGAACACTCCTCCAAGAGATTTTCCAGTATATACTCCTCGCCCGCCCACTGCAGGCGATCATATGGCATATCGAGATATGCACAAGTTTGGCTATTCATAAAAGCTTTCACAAATACAGACGATTCCAATCCGCTCCTATGCGACAGTTCAAATAACCGTCCCTGTATATCGCAAAGTTGACGTTCATAAATTCCCATTTCATGTTTCAAGCTTTTTCCCTCCGATGATTTCATCAAAGAAGCGTCCCTCTCGCCGATATTTACGGCATATCTCTTCCGCCATTTGAATGCCTTCTTGCCTGTTTGCCTCGCTGTTTGAGATCAGTTCTGCTCTGTCTGCTGACGAAAGAACCGTTTCATCTACAATCGTTATTCGATCACAAGCTTTCTGCGTAATTGCTACAAATTGCTTGCCAAGCTTTAATGCTGATAAACTGTGAATAAGCGCAGTATCTGTAATCTCTCCGGAAAAAAAGCGATCGAGTACCACAAACATACGATCATTTGCAATATACCCGATAATCATATCGCAATTGCTTGCCATGTGAGCGTATTTGTCGTAGAGTCCACTCCCTTTTGCCACTTCCATCCGCCCTCTGTGATACGCTATCAACAACACCCAGTCAAGTCCTATAGGCACATCCAATAGCTGAAGTCCGTTTAACTCTACTTCCATGAAATAGAGTTTCGCATTAGGAAAATTACAGATAAGCGTCAATGGCTGTATCCTATCGGTTCCCATATAAAACCCCTTGCCAAAATCGCATCGGTCACGGCTAATCGGCGCGATTGCGCCGGTGATACCGCTTTTTGAGCCATGATAGAGTGATATTTTCCCTTCTCCTATTCGGATATTGTTCCCTCTTAACGCATTCAAATCAATCCCCTGCCGTTCACAAAAATTGTGTAAAGCTGTAAGTGCCAACATACCGGGTTCACTATGATGATTTTCCCAACGATTAACGGTAGCAAAACTTACATTCAACGCTTGCGCTAAGTCTTTTTGTCCCATTCCCAGGCATAATCTTATCTTTTTGATCATCTCTGCGGTTGTCATCTGATCACCTTCCCATATAACATTTGTTATGGGTTCAACATAACATATCGTCGTAACTTTATCAAGAAATTTGAATAGAAATTCATAAGTAGCCAGTCCGGCTTGATATGATATTCACGAAGCTCAATGAATTTTCCGGTCAAAGCATGGTCATGATACTTTGGGGAGCTTTATCGTGCGGATTCTCAGCTACTATATTGCGCAGATGTATCTCTGGTATTGATCCATTTTGTGAAAAACGGATAGACGCTTTTGATGATTCATGCCATAATACTTGAAAGGAAGAGTGCCTTCCATCTTTTGATTAGAAACAACGAAAGTGAGTAAAAATCACAAGTTTCGTCAAGCAAGTAACAAGATATTTAGGTGATGTAAAATGGAATGTACATTAATGCACAAAACAGTCTGTGTATGTGACGTAACTTTGGCTGACTACACAGCGGAAATAATTCAGATTCGACAAATACATGATATCGATCATTTACCAATCGGTACACGATTGGTAAGCAATGGAATGATAGATCGCGCCTCTTTGAATGCTTGGTGGTTGGGTCGTTCCATCCCGGCGAGTCGTGATGGTATCCAAGACGCTATCGAAACACTTGGAATTCATAATCTTTCCGTTCTGGTAAAAAAGTGCTTTGGCTTATCTCTATCGGATCAATATTGGATTTGCCCTACCGGATCCGGGCTAATATGGAGTGACATCAACTTCTTCGAGCATGGATTTAGCAAGGATGTCGGTGAATTATTGTTCGGCGGCAAAGCGGTTGGTGAATTATCTTTGATTTCCCCTGATAACACCAGCGATGGTTGGCTGCGTAAAAAATGGCTCATCCAAGATGGCATACGGTATTTAATCAAAGGTGGAAGCAATCCATTTTGGCAAGAGCCTTATAACGAAGTTATCGCGAGCGAAATTTGCCGGCGCTTAGGGATTACACACGAATTATACATTGACTACCATTGATGATAAGGATTATTGTATGTGTGCCAATTTTGTCACCACTCAAACGGAGCTGGTTCCGGCATGGCGGATCGTCAGTTCCTTAAAAAAGAACAACAGCGATTCACCCTATAGCCATTTTTTACGATGTTGCGACAGGTTGGGGATCGGTGACAGTCGAGATTCCATAGAAGATATGCTTGTGCTTGATTACATTGTCGCCAACCAAGATCGACATTTCAACAACTTTGGGTTTATACGAAATGCTGACACCTTGGAATGGAAAGGCTTAGCGCCTATTTTTGATACCGGTACTTCCCTTTGGTATAATTCACTCTTCGTAGGATCTGACATTTCCAGTCGACCTTTTCGAAAGACCCATGAGGAACAACTCAAATTGGTGAGAAACTGCCATCGATATCCCTCGGATGCTATAAAGGGAATAAGTGAATTTATTGTACAAATATTCGCCGATTCTAAGACAGTGGAGATGATCCGCCGTGAACAAATCGCGGCGCAAGTTCTCAAGAGGATAGAAACGCTATTTTCGTAATGTTTGAAAGTAAAAAAGCTTTCACAAATGCAGACGATTCCAATCCGCTCCTATGCGACAGTTCAAAGAACCGTCCCTGTATATCGCAAAGTTGACATTCATAACTTCCCATTTCATTTTTCAGGCATTTTTCCTCCGATGATATCAACAAAGAAACGTCCCTCTCGCCGATATTTACGAAATATCTCTTCTGCCATGTGAATGTCTTCTTGCTTGTTTGCCTCGCTGTTTTGGATCACTTTTGCTCTATCTGATAACGAAAGAACCGTTTCATCTACAATCGACATCTGATCACTTTCCTAATATAACATTTGTTATGGATCCGACATAACATATCGTCGGGTGTTCGCAAATTAACAGCCGCTTAATATATTGAGCGGTGAACTATGGTCGTGAATGACATTATACTGCGGTTAACTCCATTTTTTCACCTAATCATTCCTTTTCACACACCGGGAACATATACCCTAACTTGAAAGCCGGACTGTCATCGTCAAACAGCGGAGCGGCGTCATAATAAACTTCACAGCTCCAGTACCCAATAGGATACGGAATAATCTTGCCGTCGTTTAAAATCCTGTCGCGAGTAATTACATATGGGCGCAATTCTACGTTATCATCAAGCGATGCATGGTCAAAGGTGGCAAATCCTACGGTAAGAGCGGGGAAATCCATATAATCATATCCATCCGGCGCAGGGGTATCGGCGCGGAAGAAGTATCCGACGACCAAATGGTCTTCAACGTTGACGTTACCGTTTGCGCTATGTTGTAATCCGCAAAGCTGCGGTATTTGCGGGCAGATTGCGTCTGACATATTTTCGAGCGCGGGTAAAAACTCCCTCTTTTCCGCCCAGAGGTTACCCCAATCTCCACCTCTGCTGTTTGCGTCAACACCAATAAAGCGAAGCGCGGGCAAGTTCAAATATTCAAAACTTGATGGCACGGTCAACGGCTCTATAGGTGCGGGTTTGATTTTCGTGCTATCGCTTTCAATGTTGGTTTCGCTTGGACTATACTTTTTTACAGGGTCGCTCATAAAAGTACCTTCTTTCATAATGATAATAATAGTATAGTTTATGAGAAACTGCGAAGCAGATTCTCATAAAAGGCGCTGCTTTTGCGCATCGTGAGCACTCTTGTTCTAGCGAAAGCCAAAACTGTTTTCGGAAAACTGCGGCTCGTTGATTGGCGTTAGCACCCCGGCGATGGTCTGTTGAATCACTCGATCAACCACTGTAGGGATGCCAAGTATGCTCCTTGCTTAAATACGCAATCTCAAGGCTTATATGCTCTGGTATGGTAATTTTGCGGCATATACTTTCCAAGGACACTATCCGCTGCCCGACTTTCAAACAGCTCGGTCAGTATGAAACCGGCTTTTAGTTGACCACCGATGTTTTCTGTAATTGAGTGTGAGAATTCTAATCCTTCATCGTTATCTACCATCCGCTGCAATTCCTCTGCTGTCGCATTCTTGAGCGGGTTCCATGGAAGTGTCTGACGCACAGTCAATGGTTCGGTATCTGTATCATCAAATAAATAGTATGTTTCGTGCGTTAACGAAGCGATTAACACACCGCCATGCTTGAGTACCCGACTGCACTCATTCCAAATGTGATACACATCTTCTATGTAAATATTACACACGGGGTGAAAAATTACGTCGAATGTCTCATTCTCAAATGGAAAGCGCTTCGCCATATCGGCTTGAACAAGTTCCATTCGGTACCCCTCACGTTCTGCTACCAAGCGGTCGCTATCTAGCTGCTTTTTTGAATAGTCAAGCAGCGTGCAGTCTGCGCCATATGCCGCAAACACAGGCATTTGCTGCCCTCCCCCGCTAGCCAGTCCGAGAACCTTTTTCCCTTTCAATGGCGGAAACCACTCCTTAGGGATATCAGGAAACGGCCATGCACCACGAACAGCAGCCAGATAGGTTTCGTGCGATATAGGTTTAGACCAGAATATATTTCCGCTTTCAATCCAACGGTCGATGGTCGCGGCGTTTATGTCTGTGTAGTTATTCATATGATTTCCTCAATATTGCGTATGCTATGTAAGATTCTATGGATTGATATTACCTTGGATTGATCATCCACATGATAAAAGCAAAGATAGTACATGACTTCTTGCCTTTCGACGTTTGTTGATTCGTTCTAGCATTTCGTCTTGCGTGAGCCACTTTGTGTTAGGATCTATTGCATCTTTCATAGATTTGTCTAATTTTGTGTTAATGTAATCCACGTTTACGTCCTCACTACAAACTTGCTCATTGCGAATTTCAAAAGGCAAGCGTCTTTCTATCAACACTGTTCGTAAAAACAAATCAATTGCAGTCGTTAAGTTTAACCCCATCTCGCTAAATAATTCTTGAGCATTGAGCTTAATATCTTCATCGATTTTGATAGATATATAAGTTTGAGTTATGCGAATTCTCTCCTTTTCGTAATCGTTGATCCAAGATGATTTGTCTTTCTTTCTCATTGTACCATACGAATCTATCTTTTCAATCTTTTCAGTAAATATACGGCATCAAAAATTTGATACCTGTGTCGAAAAGTCATGTTTTGGCTACTTGCAGACATAAACATGACCTACGACACCAAAAACATTAATTCCTTTTCAGGTTAATTCCTTCCAAATATTTATGATCGCATCCTTCGCAATATATCTTTTTCCCTTGTAACAAGCCAAAGCTGTCCTATCTGACGCGGCTGTTTCACTATGTGTTTTCGTCCGCACGCCTAATGTGCGGAATCTTCCTCACACTGTCGGTATTTTTAAGTATACTACAACCCATTACCTCATTTATCTGGGGAAGATATATCAACAACGCCCAGTCAAGTCCTATAGACACATCCAATAACTGAAGCCCGGTTATTTCTACTTCCATGAAATAGAGTTTTGCATTAGGAAAATTGCAAATAAGTGTCAATGGCTGTACCTTATCGGTTCCCATATAAAACCCCTAGCCAAAATCGCAGTGGTCGCGACTAATCGGCGCGATTGCGCTCTTTCAAAAAGGCTTCGTAAATACCATGGTACATTCCGTATGCTTCCGGGTTATCGTACATATCAGAAAACATATCAATTATAAATGCGTGATGTTCGCGGCAACCTTCGGCTACTTTGAGAGTGACGTATGGGATATACCGCAACATTTCGTCGGGTGTTCGCAAATTAATAGCCGCTTAATATATCGAGCGGTGAACTATGGTCGTAAATGATGTTATACTGCGTTACTGTTCAATCCCTAACCGATTAGGCTTTCCCTAGCTATAAATCCGTGAGTCAAAAAACTTAATAAAAATACATTAAAAATAGTGGTTATTTTAAAAAATAATCACTATTTTTG
>JAISHZ010000197.1 GCA_031262285.1 Lachnospiraceae bacterium
GCATTTAAACACGGTATGCCTCCTCACGGTGGATTGGGATTGGGATTAGAGCGCTTGACGATGAAATTAATCGAAGAAGATAACGTTCGCGAAGCCACCCTTTTTCCACGCGATCTGAGCCGTTTGGAACCATAAAAAGCACATATCGCCGGTCATTTCTAAGGTATTGCCACGGGACAGGATAGAGGATTCAGAAAGGAAAATATGGCGAATCAAATTGATGACACAACAATGGACTATGTTGGCATTTTAGCCAAATTAGAACTCTCCGCAGAGGAACGAGAAGCCGCAAAGAAGGATATGGGGCGGATGTTAGATTATATTGATATGTTAAATGAACTTGACACCACGGATGTAGAACCGATGTCTCATGTGTTTTCCGTACAAAATGTATTTCGAGAAGATATCGTGGTAAATGGGGATATGCGAGAAGAGATTCTCGCGAATGCACCCGGTGCGAAAGAAGGAATGTTTCAAGTGCCGCGTATTATGGAATAGAGAACAATTCAGAAAACATGGAGGTTACACAACATGACAGAATACACGGCAGTGACGCTTTCAGCAAAAATACGCCGAAAAGAAATCAAAGTCACGGAAGCGCTTGACGCGGTGATGGAGACCATCGCGCAACAAGAAGCATTATACCATTGTTATATTACGACCGAACCGGAGAGAGCTTATGCCAAAGCCGCGCAGATACAAAAAAGCATAGACGACGGTGAAGAAGTAGGAGCGTTAGCAGGCGTACCCTTTGCGATCAAAGACAATATTTGTGTCAAAGGCAGCCGGACAACGTGCGCTTCGAAGATTTTGGAAGGCTTTCAACCGACTTATTGGGGAGAAGCGGCACGTCTGTTGGACGAAGCGGGTGCTATCATCATTGGCAAGACCAATATGGATGAGTTTGCCATGGGAAGCACCACAGAAACATCCTATTATGGGATTACACGCAATCCTTGGAACCCCGAGTATGTATCGGGAGGTTCCTCGGGTGGAAGCGCAGCGGCAGTGGCAGCAGGAGAATGTTTTGCGGCATTAGGTTCTGATACGGGCGGATCTATTCGCCAACCCGCATCGTTTTGCGGCGTGGTCGGGATGAAGCCCACATACGGAACAGTGTCCAGATACGGCTTGATCGCCTATGGTTCTTCTCTGGATCAGATCGGACCACTGACAAAGGATGTTAGAGATACGGCGACTATTTTGGAAACCATTTCGGTTCATGATCCCAAAGATTCGACCAGTGTAAAGCGAACAGATACTGATTTTACACAAGCACTTGTAGAAGATGTGAAAGGATTGCGCATTGGGATTCCTCGTGATTACTTTGCAGAGGGAATAGATGGTGAAGTGAGTCAGTCTGTACTTGCTGCCGCCAAAGAATTGGAGAAGGCAGGAGCGGTCGTTGAAGAATTCGACCTAAGTCTGGTAAAATACGCGATCCCTGCGTATTACACCATTGCATCAGCAGAAGCATCCTCCAATTTAGAGCGCTTCGATGGGATTAAATACGGATATCGCACCGCTGAATATGACGGCCTTCACCATATGTACAAAAAGACTCGTTCAGAAGGATTTGGCACTGAAGTGAAGCGTAGAATCATGTTAGGTTCCTTTGTGTTAAGCTCCGGCTATTATGATGCGTATTATTTAAAAGCCTTACGGGTGAAAGCACTATTGAAAAAAGCTTTTGACGACGCTTTTGCGAAATATGATGTGATATTAGCTCCCGTCGCGCCTACGACAGCCCCCAAAATAGGAGAGAGCCTTGCAGATCCCATCAAAATGTATTTAGGTGATATTTACACCATCTCTGTAAATTTGGCGGGCCTTCCCGCGATCAGCGTGCCGTGCGGACGCGACCGCTTGGGACTCCCGATCGGACTACAACTCATCGCGGACAATTTCGCAGAGAAAAAGCTTTTACAAGCAGCCTACACATATGAAAAGATTCGAGGAGTTTTCCCAACGCCCGTTTTTACGAGATAACGATACTTGTATTTACACTATCAATCGCTATCTTCACGCCCGTATACCATTTAATCAATACGCGCTCTCGGCGCGAAGATGTGTGCAATGTTTAACACATGAAACTTTTATACTGGTTGATAATGAAATGCGATGAAGGCTCGCAGTTTGGAGAAGTGTTTCAAAGAAGTGTTTGAAAGCAAGGAATTTTTCAAACTGCTAATAATATGCGCCAAGGCGCGCAGGCGGGAGTGTCATGAAAAAACAATACGAAACAGTTATCGGTCTTGAAGTTCACGTGGAACTTGCTACCAAAACGAAAATATTCTGTGCTTGTTCTACAGCATTTGGCTCTGTGGGTAATACACATACCTGTCCGGTGTGTACCGGTATGCCGGGATCTTTACCTGTTTTGAATAAACAAGTCGTTGAATACGCGATAGCAGTAGGATTAGCGACCAACTGCGCCATTACTCGTTATTGCAAATTTGATCGAAAGAATTATTTCTATCCTGATAATCCGCAAAATTATCAGATATCACAGCTATATCTGCCGATCTGTCGAGACGGTTATGTAGAAATAGATACCCCATCCGGAAGCAAGAAAGTACGGATTCATGAAATCCACATGGAAGAAGATGCAGGAAAACTACTGCATGATGAGTGGGACAATTGTTCCTTGGTCGATTACAATCGTTCCGGGGTACCTCTGATCGAAATCGTTTCCGAACCGGACATGAGAAATGCCGACGAAGTGATCGCCTACTTAGAAAAGCTACGGCTCATCATTCAATATTTGGGAGCTTCCGACTGTAAGCTGCAGGAAGGATCGATGCGTGCCGATGTTAATTTATCTGTACGCGAAGTAGGCGCCGAAGCATTTGGAACCAGAACTGAAATGAAAAATCTCAATTCCTTTAAGGCAATCGCTCGCGCCATAGAAGGAGAGCGAGCCAGACAGATCGAACTGCTTGAGGAGGGACGCGCCGTCATCCAAGAGACGCGTCGTTGGGACGACAATAAAGAAAGCTCTCACGCTATGCGTTCCAAGGAAGATGCACAAGATTATCGCTACTTTCCGGATCCGGATCTATGCCCTATTACCATTGATGAAGCTTGGATTGCTCGCATTGCCGCCAAACAGCCCGAACTGCGTACGGAAAAAATGAAACGGTATCGGGAAATTTATCAAATTCCGGAATATGATATTGAGATTCTCACCAATTCGAAGCATCTGGCAGACTTGTTTGAAGCCACCGTTGCGATCTGTAAACAACCCAAAAAAGTTTCCAACTGGTTGATGGTGGAGAATCTACGTCTCCTAAAAGAAAGAGAAATGGAACCGGAGCTCATTAAATTTTCACCGGAGCACCTAGCGTCTTTGATCGAGATGGTAGAGCAAAAAGTGATTCAATCTTCCGTTGCCAAGGAAGTGTTCGAAGCAATGTTTGACTTTGATGTGGATCCCATCGCTTATGTTGATGAAAAAGGATTACGGACAATGAATGATGAGTCTGCTTTGCGAGAAACGATTCAAGCGATCCTTGCGGTCAATCCCAAGTCTGTTGATGATTTTCGTAATGGCAAAGAAAAAGCGATCGGTTTCCTCGTTGGACAGACGATGAAAGCAGTTTCGGGAAAAGCGGATCCTTCTTTGGCAAACAAGCTTATCCGCGAAATGATCAGTACGGAATAGCCTGTTATAATTGCTGTTACAGATGCTGTTATAGATGCTTGACAAAATAGTCGAAACCTTGTATTATTCAAACAATACAGTAGTACAGCAACAGGATGGAGCGCGGCAACACAGAGTACATTATGAAGATATACATCACGCGCTTATAGGAGGATTTGAACAAGATGAAACAAAGCAGTCCACAGGT
>JAISHZ010000260.1 GCA_031262285.1 Lachnospiraceae bacterium
TTGATATGTTACATAGCGGTACTTTTAGAAAGAATACTGCAAGTCATCGTTCTTAAGGACAACTATGGCGCTACCGAAATCTTCAAGTTTGCAAAAGACTTCAATGTCACCAAAGGCGAAGGAAAATACATCAACACGGCGACCAACACTCGCTTTATTAAGGAGTTGGCGATGCTGCTGAAACTACCGCTTACGAATTATTACTTGTCAGAGACTCAGATCAAATCCATTCTGGATAGTAAAATTAAACTCAAACAGTTAACGAAATAATAGTAAAGGGAATTGTCCTAACGAATCGACAATTCCCTATTTGTTTCATATTTAGCACCATTTTTTAATGCCTGATACTAAAAACAGGTTATACAAGAAAATGTCAAATTATTCAATTATTTTTCATAAATTTAAGTTCGCTTATTTAACATACCAAAAAACAATTATGCTTTCGAACATTTTTAGCAAGCAGCCATCACATGACTTTGCTTCCCTTGGTATCAAATCTTGTCGATGACTTCTTGTCTGGTCTGACAAGGAATACTAAAATACCTCTCTTACCGGTGCTATCATGATAGAAATGGCTTGGGAGGTGTTTTTATGGAACTGCCAAAAAATATTACACAAATCGGAGAATCAGATCGACACTGCAAAATATACGTCGAAGATTATGTATATTCCTACATAAAACAAATGAACCAAACGGCAGATAACCGTAAGGCGACAGTTGCGGTTTATGGGAAGCGTCAAGAAGAGAATGGTATTACCTATGTCTTCTTGTTCGGAGCGTGCAAGGTTTCGAATATCGAGCGAGATGTCAAGCACCTCTCGCAAGCACAATTACAGGAAGCGGAGAGAGTCAGGAAACAACACTTTGAACAGGAAACCCATTTAGGATACTGCCTCTTAAACGGGGAAATGGTAGAAGGGTTTTATGTGTTGGAGCAAGGAATCTGCCGGCTTGTGAACGGCTATGCGCGTTTTTATGAAAAAAATGAAGGCATGTTGGCGTATATGGTCGAGCAAAGGAAGGAACAAAGCAGTCCGGAATTTTTCGATCAGAAAAAATATGACGAGGTGCGTAAACGGCAGGAAGAAAGACGTGCGCAGTCGCAAAGCGCCGGTACGCGAACGGTCAGACGGGTAGAAAGCGGTTCATGGGAAGAAGACCGTGAAAGCCGCGAACAGCGCATACGAGCCAGACAAGAGCGACGTGTTTTGCATCAATCCGATTTTGGCAGAGCGGGAAAAGCGAAACGGGTCGCGACGCAATCCACGCAACCATCTTCACGGCAGTCCACGCAACAATCCGTGCAACAATCCACACAGCAGACCGTTCCTTTTCGAAGCAGAATACGCGCAGCTGAGGCTTCAAAAAAGAAAAGCATGACACACATGTCGGTCCCGAAGATAAGTATGCCGAAATTTTCGTGGTCGGTCACGGGTACGCGTGTTGCTATTGTCGCTGCTTTTTTGATTTTGTGCTACGCCGGAATAGCGGGGATGGGAGGTTTCAAAACACTTCGCATAGCTTTTGATCAAATGAAAGAAAGTCTGACCAAGCAAAATCTGCCCGATGAGGATGCTGTTCTTGCAGTGAATGCTACGGGGGTTCATTCCACGTTGATTGCCCAAGACGAACTGGTAGATGCCATCAACCAAGAAAACCAACAGGCATCCTCTCAAAGCGAAACACATATGCCCGACACACAAACCCCGGAGACACACCCCCCCGAGACACAAACCCCGGAAACACAAACGCCCGAGACGCAATCTCCTGAGACACAGCAACCGGAATCCGGCGAATCCTCCACACTGCCCAAGGAATCTGAGTCTGTGGAAGCGAATGCCGGTGCGACCACAGAACCTGTGACCTACACGATTGAAAAAGGCGATACACTGATTTCGATCAGTCTGCGTATGTATGGGACAGAAGGGCGTGTGCGTGAAATATGTGAGCTCAATGATATCCTCAATCCTGACAGAATTCAAGTCGGACAAAAGATTTTGCTTCCTTGATTAAGATGTGATACCATAGACAAAGCTCTATAGCTCATTCGAGGTTACTGTTCATGGGTCATATCCCGCGCAGTCAAAATTGTGCAGAATGCACAATTTTGCAAGGGTAGCAACCGCCAAATCGCGTAGCGATTTGTGCGATCTGTTACTATGAACGCCAAAGGCGTGAATAGTAACGACTCAAGTCCTACTCGATCGCAATATACTTCGGCTTTTCTTCGATGGCCTTAGGGGACTCTTTGGGAACCGTCAAAGTTAACACGCCGTCCTTAAAGTTGGCTGCGATGTCCTCCTGACGAACTTGATCTCCAACATAGAAGCTTCTCTTGCATGAGCCGGAGAAACGCTCGCGCCTGATATAATTCCCTTTCTTATCTTTGTCATCCTGTTTTTCTTCACGCGACGCCATGATCGTAAGATACCCATCCTTGAGCTGTGCTTGGATGTTTTCTTTGGTGAAGCCCGGTAACTCGATGTGGAGCTGGTACTGATCATCCTTCTCACAAATATCCGTTTGCATCAAGGAAGTCTTTTCATTATTGAAAGGATTCCTAAAAAACGGATCAGCGAAGAAATCGTCCCATAGATTGTAGTTGTTGTTTCTTTTCGCTAGCATCATCGTTTTTCCCTCCTTATTTTTGAAAAATGACTGTGTTGGTTGCTATACTAAATATATAACACCGATTGTTAGCACTGTCAAGAGGTGAGTGCTAATTATTCTGTGAACATTTTGTGAATGCTAATATAGTATTTACGAAACAGCAGAGGGGTATTCACGAATGATTTTCAGAAGGGTTTGTACGTTAGCCCGTACATCTCCATTGATCACGGCTGATCCGGCGACAATGACATTGGCACCTTTTGATAAGAGCATTTCCAGATTCTCTTGACGGATTCCGCCATCGACTTCTATATCTTTTTCAAGATGGTTTTCATTAAGCAAGTCTCGAAGCTCACGGATTTTTTCAATACAATTCGAAAGCATCGTTTG
Organism: Lachnospiraceae bacterium; assembly: GCA_031262285.1. The sequence continues at coordinate 3,002 of JAISHZ010000260.1, forward strand.
ACCGCCAAAACCGGGTTCTACCAACATGATCAGAAACATATCCGCGCTTTTTAAGTAGGGTTTGAGCGCTCGAATGGGTGTGGAGGGTTTGATAGATAGACCGGCTTTCATCCCCAACGCATGTATGCGATCGATGGTTTGTGCCGGGTTATCCAGCGTTTCTAAGTGCGTCGTGAGCATATTCGCGCCCAGACGTGCGTATTCCTCCAATAAAGCTTCCGGATGTGAAATCATCAGATGAACATCCAACCACAAATCCGTATGTTTTCGAATCGAGCCCAGAATCGGCTCCCCAAAAGAGATCGCAGGTACAAATAGCCCGTCCATCACATCAATGTGCAGCCATTGAACGCCCGTTTCTTGCAGGCAGCGTATTTGTTCACCCAAATTCCAAAAATCAGCCGTTAAAATAGAGGGTGATAATATATTCATAAAAATGCCTTTCTTCTACGATGTGCTAAAATTCAACCTTGGCAAATTATGCATCTACACAATTTTGACTGTGCGGGATTCTACCCGTGAACAGTATTCCTCAACCTTCACTGATTCGTGCCAGTAAGCTAATTTTCATGTCATAGAGCTTTTGCGACAAATCTACATAAACTTCATGCGGGTATACCAGACGCCTTGTTTCATCCCAAAGCGTTTCCAATTCCTTTTGACAATAGGCGCGTATCTCCATCACGCTAGGGGATTTGTAACAGCAGTTTCCATCTATGAAAATGGGTTCCATCAGCGGGCGTAGTCTAAAACTTCCCGGCGCGAGTCTAGTCTTTTTCCATGGTTCCAAAGGATCAAAGAGCAGGAGCGATTCTTGCTCCGAAAAAACTTCATCTGCCAAACAGATTAAGTCCGCTTTGATCTTGCCGCTTTCCTTTTCATAAACGCGGTAGATGAGTTTGTTCCCGGGGTTGGTAATCTTCTCCGAGTTTTCCGAAAGCTTAATCTTGGGAATGAACTGCCCTGCGTCTCCGCGAATCGCTGCGAGTTTATATACTCCGCCAAAAGCCGGGTTGTCCTTGGATGTAATGAGATTGGTCCCCACACCCCAAGAGGTAATACGAGCGCCTTGTGCTTTTAAGCTATCAATCAACCCCTCATCCAAGTCATTGGACGCCGAAATCACGGCATCCGGGAAGCCCGCTTCATCGAGCATGCGTCTGGCTTTCTTGGAAAGGTACGCCAA
>JAISHZ010000297.1 GCA_031262285.1 Lachnospiraceae bacterium
GCTTTTAATATGGAATTGCAATTTTTTTATGGTAATCACCCGATCAATTGCTATTAATGATTACGGTTTCGTAGCAATCTGCGAATCGTTATATCAATAGTTTCTGAAATGATCTTACATTCCTATTTGACTATGCTATACTGTCTCTAATAGAAAATCCATATTACCCTTTACATGATACATCTTGAAAGAAACGAGGAAATTGCTCCGTTACCTATGACAAAAGCTGTGAAGTTAATGGAGTTTTATTTGTGACAATGTCTCATATTCGTTAGCAAAATCGTTAAATTATACGGAACCGGTAACGTCAATTGGTTTTATTTGCTACAGGAGATTATCTACTCTCAGCTATTTAAGGTGTGGATGACCATCATTATGTTTTCAAACGCAAACAATAGCAAAATCGAAGTTCGACAGTTGGAATATGCAGATTGCCCGGCAGTTGTCGAAGTCTATCGCCATGAGCAAGGTTGGTACAACACGCTTACCGGCTGTCGCGATATGTTTTCACGTGGACAACGTTGTGGTTTATACCAGACAATTGCTCTACGCAATGGGATTGTGCTTGGTATAGCTGAGTGGTTGCTTGACCGCGATGAACGCGGTACTTATCTCTATTTAACTGAACTGCAAGTTAAGTCAGATTCTCAACAGCAGGGCATCGGACGCACATTGGTTGCCAATGGCGCCGGGTTTGCGCGGACATATGCCGCATCAAGATTGCTTACAATCCCGGAGACAGAAACCGGCTCACAACATTTTTATGCAAAATGTGGCTTCATCAGCGAAGATGCCATATGTGCGCTGACAATTCCCTCAACCACTAACGCCCGATTGTCAAGAACGTATATACAAGTGGACAGTGTTCCACTGACAGTCCTGGAGCGACCGTTTCTGTTTGGCGCGGCTCAATGGTCGCCTCGGCATGAGTATCATGTGTACAACGACAAGCCATTTTTAACCGACCCATATGAACGCATCGCTTTTCGAGCTGAGAATGGCGATACGATACAATTTCGCTACAAGAGAGACTACGGAATTGCGCTCGGTTGGTGTGCAATGCCGTCAGCAGACTGCATAAGTGATACTCTCGCGCTCGCAAACACACTCGGTGTACAAAGCGTTGACTTCAAATTTTATCAGCAATACACACCATTATTCGCCACATTCGGCACAGTCGAGCAGTCGGCAATGACGATGAGTTGTGACGTACGTTCGGAAAATACACTTCCTTCTTGAATCAGAATATGATAAACTAAACTTAAATCATAACATTCTACTATCTTTACAGAAAGCGATTACTTAAATCGCTTGATCTAACCATATCAATCAGCGTTTGAATCGATTCATGTGCGAAAGCGCGCAGACAGGAGCAAGTATGATTCGTTCCACCACCGCATTTACCTATGAGTTAGATGACCCCGCTCTGGCAGTCAAAGAAATTATCACACAGCTCAAAAACTTTGAACTGATGCAAAATACAATCGGTATCGTATTATGCGACACTGAGTTTATCAATACAGCTATTTATAAAGAAATAGCCAGAGCACTCCCCTTCCCTATCGTCGGAGAAACCACTATGAATCAAGCAGTACCAGGTCAAGTAGGAACCTTCCTATTGACTCTTATGGTACTGACAGCGGACGATGTTACCTTTTCTGCCGGCATTACAGAGGAGATTCAGAGCGGCGGCGAAGCACTTACACCACTAACAGAGGCGTACTATGAAGCAGCGGCGAAGCTCCCGACTCCTCCCAAATTGATCCTTTGCTTTCCGCCTTACTTTCACTTTAACGCGGGAGATATTTACGTAGAAGCATTTGAAAAATTGTGTCCGGGAGTTCCGATTTTTGGGTCTCCGGCGATTGATGATTCTTTGTCTGCTTTTGACAATTGCTCTGTCATATATAACGATACTGATACCAAAGTGAAAATGACCTTTGTCTTGATTAGCGGGAATGTTCATCCAAGATTTGAAGTACTTACCCTTACAGAGGATAGTAGACTCCCTTTCTCCGGAGAGATTACGAAGAGCACCAAGAACATCGTTGAAGAAATTAACGGAATCCCTACCGGTAAATATCTGGAGGAATGTGGACTTATCGAAAACAGAGAATTTAACGGTGGGTTGGTTTTTGTACCGTTTATGGTTGATTTAAAGAAAAAAGAAGATTATGACGGCGTAGTCATCGTGCGTTCCGTCGTTCGCTTCGATGAGAATCGCAATGGTGTATTTCAAGGAAATATGTATCAACATTCGGTGTTCACTCTTGCTCGCCCAACAGGATCGCACATTTTGCCGGCTACGAAAGAAATCATCCGACGTATTGAAAATATGCCGGATGCAAATGCGGTACTTATCTTTGCGTGTGCCCTTCGTCGTATGGCTCTCGGATCGCAAGCCCTGGCTGAACCGCAGATGATCAACGAGTCACTAAGCGGGAAGGTGCCGTTTTTGTTCGGAGACGCAGGAGGGGAAATCTGCCCGACCTCCTATCAAGAAGGGAAACTATCGAATCGTTTTCACAACTTTTCAATCGTCGCCTGTATCTTGTAAACAAGCGCATACAAGCAATATTATTTACGTATGACATCTAATATAAATAACAATTACGAGAAGCAGCATAGAATCAGCTTTTTTTCGGTTTGTAGATGCCTAAACTTTCAAATAAATGGCAGGATGCCGGGGTAAAAGCCCGAAAATATAGTGGTATAAATGAACTTAATAAAATTTATGTTATTGATTCGCTGAATCATATTAATTCTTCCAGAAATTCTTAGTGTAAACATAAAGGTTATTGAAAACGTTTATAGTAGTCTAACGCATACAATAAATACTGCATATCGTATTGATTTGTCAGCAAATATACTTTTGACACCGACATCATGACATTGGTATACAAGAGTAACGATCCTCACACAGACAGGAAAGAAGGAGGTGGAACAGATGAGCGAAATGATTTCTCGCGTCGAGTACGATACGATCGTAGCGCAGCTTGCGGAAGCAAGATTGGAAATACAGAAGTTGAATCGCCATATGAGAGCCAACGAGCATTATGCGGAATCTAGCCGTTTGAATGCGAAGATTCAAGAAGATCTGTACAAAACGATGCAAAAAGAAATGGTACGCGGAGATGAATATATGCGGCAGTTGCTGAAGAACTCTCCGAATATGATATTTTTGTTGGACAACAATTTACGGTATATATTGGGTACCAGACAGGTGGCTTCCTTTGTCAATCTAGACGAAGATACGCTCAAAGGTCGTGACTTTATGTCCATCATTTCCGGTCATTTGACACCTGAACTCAATCTATACATCATAGGGAAGATACAATCCGTCTTACAGAGAGGCGAGCCATTGGAGTTTGATATTGAAGTAGGTCAAAATCTTTATGAGACCGCAATCGTCCCCTTTTTGGATACCTTGGATCAAGGGCGATGTGTATTGGTAATGCTCCATGATATCACAGATCTGGTACAAGCACGGAAAGACGCTGAAGATGCCAGTCATGCGAAGTCAGATTTTCTCTCACGAATGAGTCACGAAATACGAACTCCCATGAACGCGATTATTGGTATGACCACCATCGCCAAGAATTCAGGCGATATGGAGAAAAAAGATTATTGCTTAGAAAAAATCGAAAACGCTTCCATCCACTTGCTCAACATCATTAATGATATTTTGGATATGTCCAAAATCGAAGCCAATAAATTCAATCTTTCCATGACAGAATTTCCATTAGAAACGATGCTTCGTAAAGTGGTGGATGTATTGGAATTTAAGATAGAGGAAAAGCAGCAACGGCTTTTCGTGCAGATCGATGATCAGATTCCGAAAATATTACTAACGGACGATCAAAGATTGTCTCAAGTGATTACCAATTTGGTTTCCAATGCGACGAAGTTCACACCCGAACAAGGACATATTAGTGTACAAGCATTTCTCGAGGAAAAGCACGAAGAGGATTGCGTGATTCGTTTTGTTGTAAAAGACGATGGGATTGGTATTAGTTCAGATCGCCAAACCAAACTTTTTGGATCCTTTGAGCAGGCGGATAACAGCATATCCAGAAAATACGGCGGAACAGGTCTTGGACTGGCGATATCCAAGAAGATCGTGGACTTGATGGGCGGAACGATCTGGGTGACATCGACACCCGGACATGGCGCCACATTTGAATTCACTATCCAAGCGAAAGAAGGTAAGAATAAAGTCAAACCGATGAATATCCCTTACACAAAGCTCAACACATTACGCGTTTTGGCAGTGGATGATGAACCGGAAATAGGTGAATTGTTGAAAGCAATCCTACAAAAAATTGGTATTCATTGTGATTATGCGCAAAACGGTGAGGAAGTCGTGAAGATGCTCGATGAGGGGATCGAACATCAGATTTATTTCGTTGACTGGCGTATGCCGAGTATGGATGGTATCGAAGTATGTAAAAGGATTCGCGAAAAAAGCAAACACAGTGTGGTGATTATGATTTCCGCGATGGAATGGGCACTCATTGAAAAAGAAGCCTATGGAGTCGGGATAGATCAATTTATGCCCAAACCTTTATTTCCAACGGCTGTCATCGAATGCATTTACCGTTGTTTATCTATGAAAGATGGTTCAGAGCTTATACAAGAGTCGAAAGAAATCGAAAATTATGAGGGGAACTGCATCTTGTTGGTTGAGGATGTGGAAATCAACAGTGAAATCGTCCAAGAACTCTTAAAACCAACAGGCGTTAAGATAGAATGTGCGATGAATGGTCAAGAGGCAGTGACGATGTTTCGTGCCAATCCGAACCGCTATCATGTCATTTTTATGGATCTGCAAATGCCTGAGATGGATGGCTTCGAAGCCACTAGACAAATACGTGCGCTCGACATAGAATCGGCCAAAACGATTCCGATTATCGCCATGACAGCCAATGTATTTCGAGAAGATATCGAACGTTGCCTAGCTTGTGGGATGAATGATCATATAGGGAAGCCATTGGATCTACAAAATGTCATGACGAAACTGCGAAATTGGTTGAAATGATTTAACGAAAAGGACTTACTGAAAAGTAAGTCCTTTTTTGTGCAAGAGTTATAAAAAAATAGATTCAATATGAAAAGTAGAAAAAATAGTTCTAATAATAATACAATAAATCGCAAAATTCAAAAATGACAGACAAAGGGGACATGAAATAAAAATAGATAACAAATATAAGGAGATATCAATATAAATGTGATGACAGTCAGAAGAAGGTAATTAATAATGATAAAAAAATATTAAAAATGAGCAAATTCCTATTGACAAGTAGAATACCCAGGGAGTAGAATATGACTACAAGTTGATTAACGAATCAGCTCGTACCGTTACTATTGACGGACTGGCATGAACCAATGGTTCGGTGTCAAAAGCATACTACGAAAGATCGGCATCAAAACATGGAAGCCATCTTACGCTAGGGTCTCCTGTAGGAAGCGCTGCAGCGGTTGTGAATCGAATGTTGAATAGGTCGTATAACGATCGATCAACAACGTTACACGGAGAGTGCACAATAGCGAACTGCTCATCTTCTTTTGTATAGAAGATAGATTACATCCCAAATTCAGATGATTTACCGTACTAAAATTTCGTAGTGTAACGCAGAAACGGTGAAAACCCAAAGATTTCATTACAAAATCTGATGGTAGATACCGCAAGCAAAAGCAGGGAAGCCGATCGGACAATTGTAGAAGGGCAAAAAAGCGGGAGGACGATCTGTGTGAATCGGGTAAAGCAAGTGATTGTGTCAATTTCGTAAGACGGGAATGAATGTAGAGGGAAATTACATGATTCTAGTAAAAGGACGATGAGATTCGAGTAAAAGGAACGTGTAGGAGATGCAATTAGGAAAGATGTGTAGGGGATTACGATGAAGGGGTATGCAGTAGGATTGTCTTAAAAGGATGCATAAAGAAATGCTACAAGGGGATATGCAAAGGAATACGGTTATGTAAATGTGTAATGAAATACGATAGAAAGAATCTAAATGGGGATATCGTATAAGGGAAGTGTAAAAGCGAAAACGTGTAAGGAACACAGTAAAAAGGGTAAACCAAAACAATATTATTTGGACATGTGTAAAAAATACCGTAAAAGGTAGTGCAAAAGATTAGGGAAAGAAATGTCGTAAAGGGATTTCAAGAAAGTGTGTTGATGGTTTCTCATAAAACTTCAAAAATCGGGGATGTTTGCGTAGAAGGCTTCGGAAAAGAATCCGTTGAGAACGCGAATCAGAGCAGGTGAATGTTATATATTGGCAGCAGCCATGCTCTGATCGTGTCACGGAATGTGTCTCGTACAAAAAGTAGGTAGAACGAGAGAGGGCTTTTGGTTCACGAAAGAGGATTAGGGAGCAGAAGTATGTTCGGTTGTATATCAGCGGATATGCAAAGCGGTCTGATTGAGTATAAATAAGGCAGCAACAAGCCGTGTATTTTAGATACGCGGCTATTGCTAGTTATGCCCTCGAAATACATTGATAGAGCTTCAACAACAAGGG
>JAISHZ010000314.1 GCA_031262285.1 Lachnospiraceae bacterium
CAAAGCAGCAGTTGCCTGCGGCGCCGACGGATTGATTATAGAAGTACACAATGACCCGGCACACGCTCTATCCGACGGACCACAATCGTTGACATTTGCGCATTTTCAAACACTGATGGATGAGATTCGCCCCTATTGTGAACTGAATAAGCGTCAAATCGGTTAAATAGTACCCAATGAATTGATATTACGAAGAAATACAGATATATGCATGAGAGGACACGTGAAAGCTCAAAATTGAGTCAACGCACAAAAAGCATGAACATAAAGCTTTTGATACAATTAACCACTACGCAAAGCGGCAATGAATCAGCTCTCTGTTCAGCTTAGTAATGCTTCAGTAAATGAAATTGAATCAATACATTGTTTTATGATGTAATTGGGAGCAAAAAATGATGAACGATCTTTGTATAGGTTTTTTGGGATTTGGATTGATAGGCGGGTCGATCGCCAGAGCGCTCAAAAGTAAATCGAGAAAGACCCATATATGCGTATATGATATTTCTCAAGAAACATTACAAGAAGCATTGGCGGATCAAATAGCGGATGAGATTTTTTCCGAATGGAACGAGACATTTCCCAAATGTGACTTTGTATTCTTATGTGCACCGGTAGAAGATAATAGCGGTCTCTTAAAAATGGCAGAGCAGGGTTGTGCACAAGACGGAATTATCACAGATGTTGGAAGCACGAAAGCAGGTATCCATCGTATGGTACGCGATCTAGGACTTAGCGCGTCCTTTATCGGCGGACACCCCATGGCGGGAAGCGAACGTTGTGGATATCGCAACTCCAAGGCGAACCTCTTAGAGAATGCATATTATATGCTGACCCCCGAACCGGGTGTAGAGCCAAGCAAAATCGAACGATACCGAGAACTGGTAGAATCCATCGGAGCGATTCCGTTAATCTTAACGCCGGAAAAACATGACTTTGCGACTGCTGCCATCAGCCATTTACCTCATGTGATCGCAGCATCCTTGGTGAATCTGGTTCAAAAAGCGGCGACTGAAACCAAAGACAACCTATTTCAAAGGATCGCCGCAGGTGGATTCAAAGATTTAACCAGAATTGCATCGTCAGACCCCAGACTTTGGCAGCAAATCTGCACATCCAATCAAAGGAATCTGATCGAACTCTTACAACAATATCAAGCAATGTTGAATGAATTTATCGAAGTGTTACAAACGAATGAAGAAACACTTCTGACACAGTATTTTCAAAGCGCAAAGTCATATCGAGACCAATTACCATTCACAAACGCTGGCTTTCATGCGGATTACACCATCAAGGTGGATATTGCGGACGAACCCGGAGCACTAGCGACGATCGCCACCATACTCGCGTTGCGGCAATTAAGTATTAAAAATATGGAAATTACACATAACAGAGAATGGGAAGAAGGCGTGTTGGCGATCGCATTTTACGCGGAAGAAAGTCAAAGAGAAGCAGTCTCAATCCTGCGCCAGAGAGGGTATACGGTATATGAAATATCGTAGAACCAATACACAAAGCAAAACACCAAAAGCACCGCCGCAAGTATCCAAAAGAACATCCGCTACGCTTGTAACACGACCGGGAATGAAAGACTGATGGAATTCATCAAACCCAGCCGATACAGCCACCCAAACGATGGGAAGAATGCTTTTGCGATTCGAACGAACCCATTGATGCAATATACAAAAAACCAAAATACCCATCGCCATATATTCAGAAAAATGAGCCAGCTTGCGAATAGGATGTTCCCAATAATGAGAAAACTGTTGTACCAGAACATCCGACCAATGACCACCGTTGACAAAGTTGGCAAACTCAACTAATTTTTCGGAAAAATAATGACTGATAGAACCGGAAGCTTCTGCATCTTGATCGGAAAAGAAAAAGATGAGAATATAAAGAAAAACGAGCAGACCGCCACACAAGATAGTGATGACGATCCGCTTTTTTTGTGGAAATTGAATATCGTTATGCATGAATCCTCTCCTAACAGGAATGCGATATCAAAAAATGTAAATCAACGATTTACACAGGAGCGGGGGTATCAAAGAGCGTTTGAAAGATATCAATGCGCGCAGCATCCGTTTCTGTCATACCGATAAAAAGTGCTCCATAATAATTAGAGTCAGTGGTAATATTCACTCGCGTTATTCGAAGAAAACAATGGAGCTTTTCGCCCGACCATATATTCAGGACTGCTTCATACACAGAACCGATCAACAAAGGTTCATCGCAGAAAAACCCCAATCCGCTCCGCGATATATCAACCACATGAATATTCGTTTTTACAAATTGCTCTTTATCCAACCTCTTCATCTCAAGTGTTACTTCGAGATTTGTACGCTTATGTCTCCTACGTTCCATCATGACCAAGCCAGCCTTCCTTTAATAAATTGTTGCATGAAATCCGCCTAATTGTTACAATCTTGGGAATTATCATAGCACTAAATTCTAATACGGACAAGCTTTTTCTTTTTCGAAAATCTATTGGTAAGTTAAGGCGTTACTATTCACAGCCACTATCCCGCGTAGTCGAAATTATGCAGAATGCATAATTTTGCAAGGGTCGCAACCG
>JAISHZ010000036.1 GCA_031262285.1 Lachnospiraceae bacterium
TTGTCGAAGATACATAATAAAAACAGCTCGGTCAATTATGTAAAGAATGCGTCTTCCCATGATATGATCTGATTGATTTTCCGAAGCAAAATCAAAGCGTGAGTATTCTTTCAGAAATAATTCATTTAACGCTTCATCTTGATCGGATAATGAAATTCTAATTCCACTAGGTTGTAGTTTCTTAAGATCTGGCCAATAGGTGTTGTTTTTTGATATATCCATTGGATCAGCGACAGCAATCTCTCCGAGCAAGCGATAAAGACCATTTTCATCCTTGCTCAGTTTTGGTAATTTCATTGGAAGTCCATAAAATAAAAACCAAATTCCTTCCGATCTAGTAAGAGATTCATAATCACTTGTAATAACATTATAGGTATGATAATGGATATTGTCTTGTATTATCATATCCGTTTGTAATTCGATGTCTTCTGCATTGTCGCCAAGTATTTCGTCAAAATATTTGAAATTCAGATTTTTTACATAATCCAGAGCTTTTCCCTCAATGGCAGTTGGAGCAAAACATAAAATCGTTTTAAGCTCATGGTTAATTAAGAGTTTCCCAATACGCTGGACTATAGATTGGTTTCTTTAAACCGACATCATTTAGCCAGAAAATTACGCTTATACAGATTAAACCTTGTTTTTAAAGATGTTTTGTGCCATCGCACTACCCGTATTTTCTCTGCTTTTGTAGGATTTTTGTCCATAAAATAGTTGCATATATAGTCCGTTAGTGTTATAATAGGACTATAGAAAGGAGTGACTTTTTATGGCTGTTCCAGAGAAAATTCGATCCGTTCAAAGACCAATAAATACAGTCGTCGACGATAACGGCAGGGAAGGACCCAAACGTTACGCGGTCAGGGAGCGGGCTTCCACGAAATATGTTCCCGGCGGTAATCCACAACCCAGAAATGGAAAGGTGATCGGACATATCATTGACCTTAAGTTTGTTCCGATACAACCTCCAATTGCACAAAACGGCTCCGATATACTTTCCTATGGTTCCGCCGCATTGGTAAAGTCAGTAACCCAAGATATCACAGCGGATCTCCTTCGTATATATCCGGCGAAGGATGCCTATGCAATCATGGCGATGGCTACACTAAAAGTCATTAAGCCGAAGATTACAGCAAACAGAATGTCCACGCATTACCGCCGTACTTTTGTGTGTAAAGACTACCCCGGTGTTTCTATTTCGCCCAACTCTATCGGCAAACTACTATCTTTGATCGGGCAGGATGGAGCGAAAAGAAAGCAGTTTTATCAGTACAGGATGGAGAAGGTTTCTGCTAAGCATCATATCGCCATTGATGGTACCTTGAAGAAGGACTCAAGCACAGTAAACGATCTTTCGGCGTTTTCTCGCAAAGCCAAGATCAAGGGATGCAAAGAGATATCTGTGCTTTACGCGTATGATATCGAGTTGATGGAACCTATCTGCGCGCAAGTCTTTCCCGGTAATAGCATTGACGCAAGCTCATACCCAGCGTTTATTCGGGATAATGACATTCGCAAAGGCATCATTATTGATGACAAAGGTTTCCCGCCTGATCGAATCAAGGAAGAACTAGGAAAAAGACCCGATCTCCACTTCTTAACGCCTATCAAGAGAAATGATAAGCGGATAGCTAGCTATAAAATGCTCTCATTTGAAGGCATACTGCAGGGTGTCGATGCCGAAGTCGTATACAAGAAACAACAAATCGAAGGAGGACACTTCTTGTATGCATTCAAAGATGATAAAAAAGCAGCAGCCGAGAGTCATGCATACCTTGCGAAAATAAAGGGAGAAAAAACCTTTGATGCCGACAAATATACCAACAAACGTGATCTGGCTGGCGTCATTGTATTCGAATCGGATCAGGATATGGATCCCAAAACAGCATATCAGTGTTATGATGACAGATGGCTATTGGAGGTGGTATTCAATCGATATAAAAATGACGAATGTCTCGACCACACAAACGTACAAGGTGATTTTTCTGTAATCGGAAGCGAATTTGTAAACTTCATTTCCACAGTTGCCACGTGCAGGATTTTGCGCAAAGCTAGCAAAGTAGGACTGTTTGATCAAATGTCTTATGGCGAATTGATGGACGATTTATCTTCGGCTTGGCGACGAGTAGATACCTACGAAAAGCCGGTTAGAAACGATGAACACTGGGTACATACACTGGTTTACGTATTTGATGAATTGGAAGCTTTGGGGCTTTGTGAACCACTTCCTAAGCGTGAACCCAAGAAACGAGGGCGACCCAAGAAGAAAGTTGCGGAAGAACCAAAGCCTAAGCGCCCAAGAGGGCGACCACGCAAAAACACTGATGCCTCATCTGCCGGGTCGCTATAGTCCGGCAGATTGGGAAAGTCTTACATAATTAACTCCCCCATTTTGCCTTTTTATGCTAGCTATAATTGTTTCAAATGATATTTTCCCTACAATGAAATAAAATGGCATCAAGCTTTTGACATTCAGACCATAAAGTAAACCATCTGTATCTACCCAACAATCTGCAAAACACTACCGTTTGGTGTCTTTTCCACGCGGATTTGCTTGTCAATACGCTCACGCAGCTCGGCAACATGGGAGATAATGCCCACACTCCGACCAACACTCGCCATCTCGGAGAGCGTA
>JAISHZ010000041.1 GCA_031262285.1 Lachnospiraceae bacterium
AGCCCATTCCGATCCCGTTTGGTTTTCGTGTAATTCCAGGCAATAGTACTTTTTCAACATAATCGTCAGGAATGCCCGGACCCGTATCATCCACGGAAACTATACAACGAGAAACTCCCAATAAAGTACAACGTATTACAATTTTTCTCGAGTCTTCAGGAACTTGTGTCAACCAATAAACTGCATTTGTCAATAGATTTATAAGGATGGAGCTGAATTCCGCAGGATCTACTGCAAGCTCAATATCTTTGGGGAACATTGTGTCCGTTTGTATTTTCTGACGTTCAAGGTCGCTATTTATCAATTCAAGGCAATCTTGTACCTGTTTAGTTAGATCACAGCTTCTCTTTTTAGGATTGAACATTCGGTTTGCTAAGGGTAAAAAGATATTGGACAGATGTTCCAAGCGTCCTACCGAAAAAATAGATTTCTCATGGTATTTTTCGATATCGGGCGGCAAATCGTCTTTGAATTTCTGCGTAAACAGTTTTAGGAAATAGCCAATAACAGTTGTGCTGTTTCTGATTTCGTGAACCAACATTTGTGCAATAGTACCTACCGTTGCCAAACGACTATAATAAATCATGCGTTGCTGCAATGTGGCTTTCACATCTTCCAGCTTTTTGCTGAAAGCGCGTAACACGGGCATGGTATCCTCAAGCGTTCCCCCCTCATCGGCGATAGTCATAACTTCAGTAAGCAAATCTTCAGCTGATAATTGACTGAAGAGCTCTTCCATCGGTTTTTCCGGTTGAAGCGTTACCCGATCTTGCCCCCGTTCATTTTCCAGAATGGCAACAATCGAACGAAGGATAAAGGAGAATTGTTTGTATTCATCGTTAATTGTCAAACGTTCACGATCACTGGTGTCCGTTAATTTTGGATTACCATCTGCGCTGATACTCACATGGCCAACTATTTGACTTGTGCTGAGACGATCTCCAACTTTGCTCACACGTCGCAAATCCAATCCCAACCAATCTTTTGCATTATCAGACTTGGGTAACACTAAAATATTATCCCGATATACCGATAGACCTTTATGACTTTTTATCGCAGAACGAATGGATTTTTTTTGAATATTAAAATTGGATGCTACTTCAAGTATGTCATCCGCCCCTATGTCCCAAGCTCTGATTTCAAATAAAAATGGTCCGCACAGCATCTCCTGCGGAAGTTGCTGATCTTTTTCGTCGGTAGCAGCCATTCGAATCTGCTCCCAAGACATATTTCCTGAAGTTAATCTGCCAGGGCGTTTGTCAATTGGCTGATATGTATATTGCCAAGAAACATTGCCGCCTTCATTAATTTGACCATAAATTTTATATTTGGGTTCATCCAAAAACTTCGGAGATTCAATTTCAACGATACTGGAATCAGGTGCATCCAATTCTTTGAAAAATATTCTGAAGTCATCCTTTGACTCAAAAGGGGAAAGCAATCGGGTTAGGTTCTCTTTTAATTCATCATATTCAGCAGCACTCCAACCTCCATTTAAATCATTTATCTGTAAGATTGTGCCGTGCCAGCCCACGGGTGCAAGAGAGCCAGTGTATTCTTTTCGCGTTACATAGCATGCAGAAACGGAGTCGGCAGATGCTATGTCACTCCAGTTCACATTTACTTCCCATGACTCATCCTCCGAAGCCTTGGTGATCATTTTTAACGATTTTCCCAAGCGTGCCACAGCCAGACGTCCGAGTCCTTTTGCCCCAGAAACGCGTCTTACTTTATCTCCGGCTTTTATGATCGGATTGATCTCTTTATACGGGGTTGCAACAGTACACCAAACTTCATCAATAACTTTTGCAGTCATGCCAAAACCGTTATCTCTGATTTCAATATACGGGAACGATGAGTTTTCGACTCTTGAAAAGGTTACTCGAGCCTCAGAAGCAAAAGCATCATAAGAGTTTTTGACAAGCTCAATTACGGCAACAATGTCATTAGTCACTAAATCCGCTCCCAATGCGGCGAAGACACGAGGATGCATTTTAAGCGGAATCTTATTTTCGGTTTCTTCATTCATAATACAGAGTTCTTCTGCTTGCATTCATGGATAATCTCAATTGAGCTTGTAGGTAAACGAAGCGCATGGTTTCTTTTCGATCAGCCTTTTCCATAATTCAGAAATGTCTGGAGTGCAACCGAGCTTAACAATATCAACAAAAGCTTTTGCGGAGTCGTTGTTGTTTGATACCGGACCTGAAAACATTTTTACTTCAGAAATCTCTATCAAACGAGAATCGCGATTGCTTGGCTCGATAGCCTTACCATACCCACCGGAAATAATATTAACTTCGTCTATCGCCTCAGAAAGAAAATCATTAAGATTCAAGGCTGTTGTTTTTGTAATATAGTTTGCAAGCATGTCTTGAATGACCCAAAAAGTAACCCCGTTCCATGCAGCACCTATCTGACTTTTTACTAACAACTGACTAACCATTCTTGCCCAGACTTGACGATAATTAATTCCAGGTCCTTCTGGGTTAACGTCTTTTCCTGCTAACTTATAAATGGTGTCTTCAAAAACTTGTCCCACCTGGGTTCTGTTTCTCTCGTTGCCGCCAGATGTACTTGATGTCATGACTTCAACTATGATCAACGGTTTACTTGGAAATTCGTCGCACCAAAGCTCTTCGTCGCGAATAGCGATTGTCATTCCGTTTTCTTCTAATATCTTTTTAGTTTGTCTCTCTGATTTCCCGAGTAATTTACATATGCTACTGAGCTTTTCCGACCCGCATGCGGTGATGATATAATCGAAAGTATAGTCAAACAGAGCGTTTTTACTTCCTTCGGTTACATTGCATTTCATTTTTATTTCCGACCAAACCTTGTAGCACTCACCTTTTGAAAGCATGGAACTGGCATATAATTTGTTTTTTATGGATGCTTGCAAGTCATCGGGAGCATGATTTCTGAAATTCATCAATCTTCGCGGACATACTATCCATGGTGGTTCGCCGTTGCGTACAGATAAGGAACAGACTCCAGTCTGTATTTTTTTTTGTCCGTTAAAATACCGTTGAAGTTCTTTGTGGTTTATCAAGGTTATTCCAGATGCAAATCGATTACCCCCTCCATCGCACTCCGCATTCATAAAAGGGCAATTACATCTTTTCAGGTTTTCCCATGCCTCATCATTCCAGGAATCAATAGGATAACCATATAATTCAAAAATCGTACTCACTTTAGCTGATTTCCTCGTATATATAATTTTTTATTTGTTCCGCCATTATTTTCGCCAATGGCGGCGGAACAGAATTTGCAATCTGCCGATGCTGATCCAATGATTTTACAGTTCCCGTTCTTGATCGGATAGGTCCTTTTAGCAAATAAGAATCTGGATAACCGTGAATGCGCAT
Source organism: Lachnospiraceae bacterium (assembly GCA_031262285.1). Next base: position 3,369 of record JAISHZ010000041.1, read on the forward strand.
ATATTCTCGAGGAGTTAAATATCTATCATCTGTAGGATGATAGAAAATCTCACCACAACGCAAGGTATTGGATGGTCTGCTTCGATTCAATCTTAAAAATTTTGTTGTATCTTTGGCTATTAAACCTTTACGCAATTCTGGAGGCAAGTGCGTTTGAGCGGCAAGATATGAACCTTCTGGAACGAAATGCATTCTTTCTCTGTCTCTTTTAGGCGTAACATCGACATGATTTCTGTATTCATCACCAAAAACCATTGTCCCAGGAGTTTTCAGATGAGGTGGAGGTAAATCGACCAACACATCTCCAACTGTAGCATAGGTCGGCAATGCAAAAAGCCCATTGGCGTTTTTAGGTGCGCAATGTGTCGGTTCGGGAAAAACGAATCCATTCTTATCCTTTGTCGCTACAAGAAATACTCTTTCTCGTAACTGAGGAACTCCATAATCGGCCGCCAAACAAACTTTATATTTTGCTACATAACCCAATCTCGAAAATTCGAGTAATAACTTCTCAAGAACCCCGCCTCTTTTTCCATCGCAATCTTTAGCCGACAACACCCCTTTGACTTGTTCCATTAAGACGACTTTTGGCTGAATAGCCTCAACAAAACGTGTTATTTGGAAAAGCAACATTCCTCTTTCATCTTTAAGAGATTTTTGTTTTCCTATCGATGAAAATGATTGACATGGAGGACCTCCAAAAAGCAAATCAATATCGTTACAGCCGATATCCGCCATTAATTTATGAGGATCCAAATTTCTGATATCTTCTTCGTAAATACGTGTGTGTGTTTTTTCTGCTTCAATTGCACAGCGTAGAGTATCACAACAATTATGATCCAATTCTACGCAGGCAAGAACATCAAAGCCGGCCTGCTTGATCCCAATATCCATCCCACCTGCGCCAGAAAATAAGGATATTGCAATTAATTTTTTTAGTTTGCTCATAATTTTTACAGCAGACACATGTCCCACGTTATAACATTTTGTCTTCCTTGAATCGAGCTAACGTCAAACCTAAAAAACACAACAGTTCTGAAGACAATTTGTCAGTAATGGTATATATATTACAGTTGCCTATAA
>JAISHZ010000071.1 GCA_031262285.1 Lachnospiraceae bacterium
ACTCCCCTCGGCTCTGTGTGGTTCGTCCGGGATACATTGCCTTTGAAACGTAGATCAGCAAACAATTCATGACAGCGTATCACTTATACTTGTCCGACTGGCTTTGCAGATAAGCTATATCATTGAAATAGTCAATCTTCATCGCTCGTTTGACATCCGACAAGGTATCCGCCGCCGCTGCTCTGGCGATTTCACTACCTTCTTTTAAAATATCATAGATCGCGGGAATGTCCTTTTCCAATAGCTTTCGTTTCGTGCGAATGGGTTCCAATATTTCTTGCATGACAGAATTGAGCAATTTTTTGACCTTCACGTCTCCCAATCCGCCCCGTACATAATGTGCTTTGATTTCATCCAAATTCGCATATCCGGGAAAGTATGCATTTACATGATCTTGCGTACAAAATGCGTCCAAAAAGGTAAATACCGTGTTCCCTTCCAAATGCCCCGGATCGGAAACTTGTAAATGCAAAGGATCTGTATACATACTCATGATTTTTTGCCGCAACTCGTCTGCAGTATCCGAAAGGTAGATACTATTTCCCAGTGATTTGCTCATCTTTGCTTTGCCGTCTATGCCCGGAAGTCTCCGACACGTATCCGACTCCGGTAATAGCGCGTCCGGTTCCACCAAAACCGGAGCATATACGGTATTAAATTTGTGCACGATCTCACGCGCCTGCTCCAACATGGGGAGTTGATCTTCTCCCACCGGAACGGTAGTCGCGCGAAACGCCGTAATATCCGCTGCTTGGCTGATCGGATATGTGAAGAATCCCACCGGAATACTCGCTTCAAAATTGCGCATTAAGATCTCGCTCTTGACTGTTGGGTTCCGTTGTAATCTGGAGACTGTTACGAGGTTCATATAATAAAAGGACAACTCGCATAGCTCCGGGATCTGCGATTGGATCAACATTACACTTCTTTTCGGATCTACGCCACACGAAAGATAGTCCAACGCTACTTCAATGATGTTTTCTCTGACTTTATCCGGATTCTCAAAGTTGTCAGTCAATGCTTGCGCGTCAGCGATCATGATAAAAATCTTTTCATATTCACCTGCGTTTTGTAATTCTACTCTCCTTCGTAAGGAACCAACATAGTGTCCGACGTGTAATCTTCCTGTCGGTCGGTCTCCTGTTAAGATAATCTTACCCATATCTGTTCATTTTCTCCTTTATTGTTTACTCTTTCGTCCATTATTCCATGCTATTCGTCCGCTTTAGCGGACGTCTACTCAGTAGTGATAGATTGTGAAAGACGGTAATGGATATGCCGTACTAACATTGGTCAACTGGGCGTTTGCGGTACACAAACCATCGTTACCATGAGGGAGAAGTCCTCCCGGAAAGGATCACACTCTATCAACCATTGAACCTATATGATAACCGATGATTGCTTCTTGCCGGTTATCAATCTCTATGAGCCATTTTTTTCAAACCAATCAACAGAAACTAGCTCAAGCTTTTCCATAAAATACATCGTTGATTTTGCTCCAATGGTGCCCTATTAAGAAATAAGGAAAGAATATCCCTCCATCACCGAAACGGAATCTTCGTATCTAATGCCAAGATCATCACTGTAAGGTGAGCGCGAGCATCCGACCGTCATATGCGGTGAAGTAAAGTAACGTTACGTAGTGACAATGATACTCCCCAAAAGCTAACTGGAAACGGAGCGCGCGATGACGCAAGCTTAGACCCAACCATTGTACAACAAGGAGCCTATCAATGACAACCATAACCGCCGTAAGGACAGTGATTTTTACTCTTTCGGTTACAATTAGTTCCTCGCGCTACACTCCGATGTCCGTCTACTTGACGTTTGCACCGACAACGACGATGGCGGAAACGCCTTCTTCGAACAGATTAAGTCGCTGAAAATCGTTCACGTTATGCGCTTTAAACTGTCTCACGGCAAGGGTTGGATTGATAGCTTAAAACGAATCGAGTAGGAGGCTGTTAATGAATGCCTCCTACTCGACATTAAATGTGCCAAACAGAGAAACGAATATAGTTTTTAACGATTCAACTCTATATCTATCATGGGTGTTGCATAAATCTCATCTGGGTTATCGCCGTAAAGCATTTTAATTGTCGCCCTAAAATGCGTATAGTCGCCGGGGTTACTATCCTTAACATTCGCTTCAAAAACGATGGTGTCACTTTCAGGGTTGACAAGTACCGAAGGCGCATCTAGCGCATATTGTTCCATGCCAATGTACCCAAACGATGAAGCAAGCGATGCGTCTGTGAGGTCGCGTACAATCACGGGCGTATCTTTCGAGCCGCCCACACTACCACTCCATGGACTGATCGTTGTTAGCTTTAACTCCCTTCCGCTGTCGCTTCCCACATTGCCGTTGTCAGCACTAACAGTCCATTCGAGGGAAAACATCAGCTTTTCCACGCTAAAGACATTTTCAAGTCCGGGGTGCGTCAAGGTGATGCGGATTCTTGTGTCCGATAGGTCTTCTACCGAAATCGCATAGATCGCAGATGCGAACTCCTCCGTATCAGGAATTACGGCATCAGCATCGTCAAGCTGCGTTGCCGATGCGTCCGCAGTGGAACTCGAAAGAGGATCGGACTGTTGCGCAGGTGTATGTGCGTCTTGTGTGATCGGTTGCGTACTGACCGAAGAGGTGGATGATGGTTTGTCTGACGCAGAAGAATCCTCCACCGAGTTTTCAAAAGAAGGATTGGATGTATCTGGTTCAGTTGCGCCGCAAGAGGCAAGGGTAAATAAAAGCGTTCCTGTCAACATCAGAACTGTAAATCTTTTCATGTGATTTCCTCCAATAAACTTTGATTTTTATCATCTTGCTTTTTTTCTGCTATGTTTCCCTTTCATTCAATTCAAAACAAACGAAGTCCACGATAGAAGATTTTCCCTATTGGCCATAGATACCAATTCTTCGACCTCTTCTTGAATGTCGGAAACCAGATACTCCGGTAGTTCTTCATAATAACGGCTTCCGATGAGTGTCCCCATCATTCCACCGGAATAATAATGCACGGCCTGCTCTTCTTCATCGAATTGTTTGATTACAATAGTAACAACTGTTCCGTCATCTTTAAAGTTGTATGTTATATACTGCATAAAATGAAAAGGAATCTTACGCTCAGTTTTTACTCCATCGTCCCAAATGGGGCTGTCAATTTCGCCCGATTGGCTGTATTGAACCATCACATATCCAACGTATGAGCTGTCAGTATCTTCAAAGTACTGTGCGTCCGCAGGGTCTGCGTCCCCAGCAAGTTGCAATGCGTCTAGTACAGTTGCAGGATTTTCATTCGAACCTTCGGGTGTGGAATCGATGGTTGTATCCGTTCCTTGTACTACGTCAACAGAGCTATCTGTAGTCGTAATCTCGAAGGAACTTGCATTTGCGTTTTGTGTATACAAGTTGTCAGTCGATGGAGCCGTATTTACGCTCGGTTTCGACTGCGTACAGCCACAAAGTAAACATACGATGCATATGGATGATGCAAAGTATTGGAGCGAAGTGTGTCTTGTGAAATTCATAAATTAGTCTCCCTTTCTTAGTGTGGTAAGATATATATACTATATCTTACCACACTAAGATAAAAATCATATGGACTAGATTGGGATTCGTATGGACTCACTTGGGATTTAATAAAAAAGCAGACAACCAATCTGTTTCCTTGATAAACAAACCCGAAAGGGTGATTGGTCTCATCAAAGAGTATTGAAATGGACATATTTCCATGCTGCTTGTGGATGAGCGTATCAAGCATCAAGTGTTTCTATTTACGCCGAGCGACTTCTATAAGAGCTTCAAAGTCACGCGCTTCGTTCTTAATGTCGTCCATGACCTCCTGTTTGCTCATTCCCTTTCGGCGTTCATGATTCCAAGTTCGGACTATGTAAATATCTTCGACCAGATAGTATCTGACCTTTCCTTCCAATGTCTTTAGTTCAATTATTTTCATTGTTCATGCTCCTTTCTTTAGTTGCATGAACAATAATATCACCTTCTGTTGGAGTACTTCGAGTACTACGAATACAGACTACGAGTTTTGTGTGTACTCCAACATAAAATTACAACTGTTCGAGTACTAGGAGTACTATGTTTTTCTATCACGAGTTTTCTAATAAAAACTATACTTATTAGTAGCCGTCTTACTCTCGCCTTGCTTTTTGAATATTAACAGTTTCGTGAAAAAACCCTGGCAGATAGATTATGATGACTTGACTTCCTTTGTGTTAAGCAGTAAAATATTACTGATATTTTTATTAAAAGAAATCTATAAATCATTTTTTTGGGTTTGACACATTAGGAAGGAGAATAATATTTTAATGCTGACGCTTGTTGAAAGACAAATATTGTATAATCAATATCGTATATTAAGTCTACTTGATGAAGACGGAAAAGATTCATATGAACGAAAAATGAAAGTTTTTGAATATGGGTATGTTTCTATATATGATGATGTTGTAAATGTTAATAAGGATGAAGTTTCTGAAAGCGACTGTGATTTTGTTAATGATGTTTTAGTTATGTTTAGTGATTTGTATTACTCATATAATGAATTGACCGACAAATCAACAATTTCTGAAATATTAATTACGTTCGACGGTTTTGACGCGAATAACGAAACCGGGATGTATTCATATACTTTATTTCTTATAAAAGAGTACGGTAGATACAAGGAGTTTAGTGACCGAAGTTTAAATAGTCACGGACCTAGAATTAAACGCTATCAAGAAATGCTCAATACATACAAAGAAATTAGAGATAGATCCCGTTTAAAATCTTATTTGAATGTAGAAGAAATACTTTCAATTATTAAAACAAAATAAACATCAAAATGAGAGTATCGAGTGTGTTTTGCGCCATATGCCGGATCAATCTCTGTACCACCGCATCATTTCACGAGGCGATCACCTGTTTTTCATGCGTTCTTTGTGATGTGGAAGCCATGAAGTAGGCTTATCCGACGGGAGCGGAGATGTTAGGTTGCAAAATATTGGCGAAGAATACCTGACTGTGAGCGACTTACCAGTTTGCGGAGGATATACATGTAAATGGATTATTATAGATTATAGATTTCATATCGTATTTAGATGCTACTGATTGTGAAGCATCTTCTAATGGGATATAATAAGATAGATGTTGATAAGGTGGCGAATACAATGAAAATCTATATGGATAACTGCTGTTTGAATCGCCCATTCGACAACTTAACACAAGATCGGATATATCTCGAAGCAGAAGCTGTTATATCTATAATCTTTCGTTATGAAAAACGTGATTGGTCATTCGTTGCAAGTGCTTTGTTAGATTATGAGATTTCAAAAATTACAGAAACTGAGCGACAAGCGCAAGTACAGACGCTTTATTCCATCGCCAGTGAGTGAATTATAATTTCAGATGAGATAGAAAATCGAGCGCATGTTTTCAAGGATAAGGATTAAAACAATTCGACAGTTTGCACATCGCTCTTGCAGAAAATGGTAGGTGTAATTTATTTTTCACTACGGATGATCGGCTACTCAATGGAACTAAACGACTTAACCTTAACATACCAGTGGAAAATCCTGGCTTATGGAGGTGATAACTGATGAAAAGTAATGAAGCTATAAATTTTCGCAATCCTGCAATCGTACGTCAAGCTGGATTTGATGCACTAATACAAAATCTTGGTGTAGTTGGTACTGTGTATTTTTTGCGTCAGCTTGAAGATGGCGGACATTGCAATTACACAGAAGAACGAGGTGAGCTTTTGAAAGACATTACTCTAGTACAGAGATTTTCATTTATCTGGACTTAATGCAAAAGCAAAGATATCAGAAGAAAACTGCAAAATCGTATACGTTATCTCCTTCATAGGATTCGGTATCAGTCCAGCTAATTCGAAAACGTTATACTAGATGATATCATCAAAAATGTACGAAAAATAGAGAAACAGTAGAGAAATCAGTAAAGATGATTATCAAGATATATTTACAATATCGTTGAAAAAGAGCGGGAAGCACATTCATGCCACCCGCTCTTCGAATTAAGTCATATATCTCTTAAGAGTACTTATAAAAGTTCAAAAAGGCAACAGCGTCATTTATACTCATGACGACACGCCTCATATGGATAGCTGAAAATAGATGTTTTTATGCATATCAAAGGTGATAGTCGCGACAATCATTGAACTATAGTGAAAGCAGGTTTTCCGACTTTACGGTGTCGATGGAGGAAAACGTATGGTTACGAGATGTCATCATCTCGTAAATCTTATCGGCA
>JAISHZ010000127.1 GCA_031262285.1 Lachnospiraceae bacterium
AACTCTTGATAACAGGATGCAACTGGCTACTTTTCGCCCACATAAACAAGTCGCTTATTAAATTGGGAACGAACTGCGGACGCGCGCCCATGTGTATTGCCACATTACCATCAAATACCCCAACATCACCGCTGCGAAACCTCCCCGACTCAGTCACCAATCCCTGTGTCAAAAGTTTATGTGCTTTCAAAAAATCCTTGATTTTATAAGGGTCAAATGTCATGATCTGGTCGTAGGCTTCGTAAGCGTTTTTGACTTCCTTGATTTCGGTTTGTTTCCCTGCTACCAGTTTCCCTTCAATGACTGCCGTTACTTCTCCTAAGGTAAGTGAATTACCCTCAATTGCAAGAGATGAATGAATTGAGCGTATACGGTTCTCTCGATGTAGTTTTATATCTCGTGTAAAATTAGTTCCATACTGAAGGTAAGTTGCTGTTTCCACGATTTTGGCTAAGAAATCGGCAGCTTTTTCTGTGATGGTATAGGGTGGTTTGCTCATGGTTACTCCCCTCTCTTGGGTCTAATCAAATCGAAACTGCGTTCAATCATATCGTGCAATTCTTCATCCGGCACATCGCCACCGACAAAAACGGTATTCCAGTGTGTTTTGTTCATGTGAAATCCAGGGATGAGATCTTTGTAGATTCTCCGCAAGAAGTCGGATTCGAATGGGTCGCATTTGAGATTGACGCACAACTTAGTATCACGCTCGTATATTAGCGCGAAGGTCTTCTTATTACCCTTGTGGCGCATCACCGCCCATTCTGTGCCGTCTTTGATTCTGTCGAAAGGGTAATCCTCATATGCGGCAGGAAAGGATAGGCAAAAATCGATCAGTTCTTGGCGGGTCATATGGTACACTCCTATGTCTAACATCTTCTGGATGAATCAATGTATAAACCATTTCATTAGCTTTAGAGCAATACTTTCCAGTGTCCGTTTTTCCTAGAACCCACCCTTACAAGTATATTTTTGTCTTGTAAAGATTTTATATTTCTCTGTATCGTCCTTTCGGAAACCAATGCTTGTTCAGATAACATTTTTCTAGTTAAATATGGTGTTTCTTTTAGCAGTTTTAAAATCCTCTTTTCCATTTCGCTTAATGAGCCACTTATTGTGCCACTTATTGTGCCATTGATTTCGTCTCTAGCGATCAACCCATATTTTGCTGAGTTATCTGCCGAATCATTAACGCCTATGGAATAATTTATTGAGCCATTTTCCAAGCCTAAAGTGTCATTCATTATAATCCCAAGGCTGATTAGCCTCGGCAGATAATGTGTGAGTTCATCATCTATTTTTTTACCATGGAAAACCGAATAAATCACTAGAAGTTCCTCTGTCGAAAGCGTATTCGTGATCGTTTCTCCGATTCGTTTGAATAAGGCAAGCAGTTTCTCGTCAATCTTATTACCGGCAAATCTCATACGTACAATATACTCATCTGAATCCAGAAAGTCGGGCAATGCTTTTGCTTCTTTAATACACAATTCATATATCAAATCCATCCCTTGCCCTGCGCGTTCAACCAAACCGCAACGCGCCAATATTTCCGCGATAAGTCGGTTGCGAGGTGCTTGTCTAAACATGATATTTTCTCGCGTAATTCCATGCGGAAAGCCACCCGGACTATCGATCTCCAGACGATCAAAAAATTGCTTCACGAATATGCTGCCACTTAATCTGTATTCGCGATGGCTGACGGCGTTCAAAATGGCTTCCCTAACAACTCTTTCGTTATATGCCATAATATCAAATACGAAGAAACCTTCTTTGTAGTGTGGCTTGTCGTTACGCAAGTTAATTAACTGCCACAATTTATCAAAGTATAAAAAGAAACCTTCTCGAAACTCTTCCCTTGCAGCGGCAGGCCCCGGTCTGTTTGAGGGTCTGTATTCAAAGATGACTTCGGATTGTGCTAAGAGACGGCGTAATGCTTCTGCTGTGCCAAACAAAATAAGCGCCGCATAGGTAATGCCTTTGTCAGTGACTGCTCCAATATCTTTGAGTAATTGCTCTATCTCGATGTTTTCGATTCGATTAAGCAAACTCAGCTTTTCAAGATCCTCCTTTAGTCGTCTAACCCACTTGGAGCGGAAAATTTCAACTGCCTCTTGACTAATATCCTCCATCGTTGCTTTTAAGCATATTTCCCCGGAGAAGTCAAAGCGATTTTTAGCCTCCTTGAACTGAACACTTTCACCCTCTTTGGCGTTTAATAATTCCTCGACTGCTTTTCGATCATTCATCTTCTTCCCTTCCTAATTTAACGGAATGTGTCATTGTTTTCTTATGCCTCATTCTTTTCATTTCAAGCATTGTGTGTGAGAGCGAAGAAACAATTGGCTGATTCGAGTATAACAAAACAGAAAAGTGCTTGCAACGCTACCCAAGAAAATCAGTTCGTTTTATGAATCGTAGCTGAAACGCCATCAATGGAGCTTAGAAAAATGGATATGGATTCGTGGAACTGGTGAAAGAGTAACAAAAAGCTTTTTCACTGTCAACTGGATATTTAGACAATCGATTTTATAAAAACTAGATTTGCATATGAAAATTTGAAGTATTGACGAATTGTTTTTTTAGTGGTATCTTAAAAAAATGGTAGCCGAGGTGTTCCTTCTACCCTTTGCGGATTCTGTAATATCTGTTTCATTGTTTTTGCCGAACATGGCATCTAATTCATCACATCACGAAAGGAGCGCTTATGCTAAAAAAGCAAGAAAAAATCACTACACAAAATCAGTATTATGCAACTGCTGAAAAACCAAGCACAGAAACTGCCGTAGTTCAATTGAAGTACCCGATGACCGACGATATACTTTTCAAAATGTACTTTGTAAAGTATCCTAAATTCCTCAAGAGACTAGTGTCAATCATACTTCAAACGCCGCTTGAAAGCATCACTGAATTCACTATAACCAATACTGAAATACCACCCGGTTTTATGGACGAAAAATTCTGTCGTTTAGATATCCATATGATCATGAATGGTCAGCGATTGGATCTAGAGGTACAGGTCGATGATGAAAAAGACTACCCTGAACGTTCCCTTTACTATTGGGCGAGGGATTATTCCTCAGCTCTACCCGCAGGTGAAAAATACAAGCAACTTCCAAGAGTCATTATCATCAATATACTTGCATTTCATCTATTCGATTGCGCGGAGTATCACTCTGAATATAGACTACTAGAAGTAAACCGACACACTACATTGACTGATAAGCAGATTCTACATTATTACGAATTGCCAAAGCTACCGGATTTAACAGATGGAGATGATGAGTTGATGTTTTGGCTTACTCTTTTCAAAGCCAGAACCGAGAATGATTTAAACCGAATTGTCGAAATGGGGGTACCCATCATGAAAGAAGCGATTGACGCGTATAAAAATGTATCAGTGTCACAGGAACTTTACGAACTTGAGCGATTACGTGATCGAACCAGACACAACGAAGCATCTGCTATAGCGTACGCTCAGGAAAAAGCAGCAGCAGAAGCAGAAGCAAAAGTAGAAGAATTGAAAGCGGAGTTAGCAAATAAAGATGCCGAGATCATGCGGCTACGCGCCATGTTGAATCAATGAATCTACCTGCTTTAAGTACTAAAGTCCGCTGATCTGTTATTATCCATGAAAGCTCACTGTACAACTATATTCCCACATAATTTCTCTTAAAACGCCGGAACATTCAATGATCAATTCGAGTCTTCGTATTCATCGTGTGATAACATCGCGTGACGAAAACTATTACGCAGATAGGAGTAGCTATGATTTTCATGATTGTTAAGGCTCCATGCAAAGTTTGAGGATATTGCATGGAGCGACCGGTCTGTCATAGACCAATGTCCTCAGACTTTGCCGTTTGATACTCATCCACTTTATCAAAGGAGCAAAGTCAAAATGAAACATAAATTACGAGATTTTTATATTCTCTGGATTACGCAAGGATTATCGCAGCTTGGCAGCACTATGACGAATTTTGCATTGATGCTGTGGCTCTATCAAAAAACAGGCTCAGCGCTGCAAACTGCCCTATTGTCCATTTGTTCCTATGCGCCATATGTCGTGGCGAGCATCTTTGCCGGTGCATTCAGTGACAAATGGAACAAGAAAAGAACGCTGTTACTCTGTGATGCCTTATCCGCCGGTTGTACGATTACCGTTTTTGTACTACTGCAAGGTGGTCTGCTAAGCCCATGGCATTTATATGCGCTAAATGCGCTGAACGGTTTGATGAATACCGTACAAAATCCGGCCAGTAACGTGGCAGCGACACTGATAACACCTAGGGATCTCTATCAAAAGACGAGTAGTCTACGAGCTCTTTCCGATTCTGTCATTACCATATTGCATCCGGCTCTAGCCACAGTACTATTTGCGGTTGGCGGGATGACTGTAGTGATACTGGTAGACCTAGGTACATTTCTAGCCGCTTTCATCGCATTATTGTTATTTGTTAGGATTCCGCAACCGGAGCAATACGTCGATAAAAAGAACGAGGGTATCCTCGTCGCGGCAAAAGCAGGGTTGAAATGCTTGTCGGAAAATAAGCTGGTGCTATATTTAATACTATTTCTGGCTGGCGTTAATCTAGTGGCATCCGCTTTTGACGCGGTGCTTCCGGCATTTATTCTACCAAACACCCACGGCGGGAAATCCGTGTTGGGCATCGTCACATCCTTTGCCGGTATCGCCATGCTCATCGGCAGCTTGTTGGCAGCCATCCTCCCGCCACCCAAGAACCGGGTTCGCCTGATCGTGTTATCCATGTTCGTTTCCTTGACCATCGATAACTTTCTCATGTCCGTTTCGACGACTCCGGTGATATGGTGCCTTGCACAGATATTTGGTTACCTACCCGTACCGCTCATGAATACCAACCTAGATGTGATCATTCGCACTGCCATCCCCACCCATATGCAGGGGCGGGTTTACGCCTGCCGCAACACCTTACAGTTCTTTACCATTCCGATCGGCTTCTTGTTCGGCGGGTGGATGGTGGATGCTGTCTGTGAACCCTTTATGGCAGGAATCAAGGGAGATCATATCATGACTTCTCTATTCGGTCAGGTAAAAGGAGCTGGTGCAGCATTGATGATCTTCCTGCTTGGTTTATTGGGCTTTGCGATATGCTTGTTTTTTGGCAAAATTCTAAAAAACACAGTTCTTCTGCATGATTGAAAGTATCAATCTATTCAATCAAACTTAACAAATAGGAGGATTATACATTATGGCAGATATTACATTTGAAATCAAAGAAACCCTCGGTGTTCTTTCAGAAAGTAAACGCGGTTGGACTAAAGAGGTTAATATGGTAAGCTGGAACGGACGCGAAGCGAAGGTCGATATTCGCGAATGGGATGCGACCCATGAAAAGATGGGGAAGGGGCTGACCTTTACCACAGAAGAGATTATAAAACTGAAAGAACTGTTAAAACAAATCGAAGCATAAATCAAACTATGTAAACGATACTGCATTTACGACACTGCATTCACACTACCATGATTGGAGCAACCATGGAAATACCAACACTCAAGAAACTTTTACAAGATGGAGAGGGATTGACGGTCGAGTTCAAGAAAAACTCACAACAGCTCAACAATAGTGTATTTGAGACGATCAGTTCATTTTCAAACCGATATGGCGGACATATTTTTCTGGGCGTAGACGATGATGGGACAATTTTGGGAGTTCAGCCCGCTGCGGTTCATGGTATGAAAATGAATTTTGCGAACTTGTTGAACAATCCCTTAAAAGTTTCGCCATCCATGTATCTGACCCTTGAGGAAATCAGAATCGACGACAAGGTGATTTTGCATACCTATGTGCCGGAGGGTTC
>JAISHZ010000143.1 GCA_031262285.1 Lachnospiraceae bacterium
GTTTCCGCAGGCTGTTAAAAATTTATCAGAATGGGTTGTTACAATGCAGTTGCATAAAAACTAATTAAAAATATTCAGAACTTGTATAAAGATGGGTTGTTGAGCGTACTTTCTATTGGGCAAATAATTCACTCAGATTATATAAAGATATCGAAATCAAAATAGAACACGAGGAAAACATGTTTATGATTTCTCAGTTACATACGTTGCTCAAACGTTGCTGAATACAGGTTCTCAGTTTTTTTGATGTTTAATACTAGCTTAATAGAAAACTCAAGATGTAGAACAGATTGTATAGAGAAGGGAGATGTAATCTTTGAAATATGGAATGATTTCGTTGCTTATTGATAGATTCGAGACTGTAAATTACGGGGATGTACTACAAGATTTCGCTTGCGAATACCTCTTTGAATCTATGGGAATACCCAAAGAGGAGATAGTGCATATTCCATATGATATGGCATGTGCTTATGATGGAGAAACGCTCGTAGTACCGATATATAATGCGATGCTAGACGGGTATTTTCAGCCATATCATGTGTTTTCTCCAAAGATCATCCCTTGTTTTCTGGGATTATGCACCGACTTGCAAGTTCTTCCTGCCGAGATGGTATCTTATCTCAGAAGTTACGAGCCAATCGGTTGTCGCGATGAATACACCGTTAAGTTGATGCGGCGTTATGGCATACGTGCCTACATCGGAGGCTGCATTACGCCTATTTTGCCAAAACGCAATGAAGCAAAGAACCAAACCAAGGTATTTTTCACTGACATTCCAGAAGCACTAAAACCGCATATCCCAAAGGAATTGCTACAGTGTGGCGAATTTATCTCGCAGGAAGGAGTTTTTCCATTTTTAGATGAGGAAAATGCTGAACTACGAAAAAGGCGTATCAGCGATACGGCTGCCGCTTTTTACCAAAGATACCGAGATGAGGCAGCGTTAGTGGTGACTTCGCGGTTGCACTCCACGCTTCCCTGCCTCGCGATGGGCATTCCCGTAATACTTGTGCGTGATGAAATGTGGAAGACGTTTTCCTTTGTGGACGCGTTTACGCCAATCTATTTAAATGGTAATTACGAGAACATCGAATGGAATCCTCAACCTGTAGATTACGAACACTTAAAGGCTCGGCTACGCGATCTGTTTGCCACGAGGTTGACACAGACGTTCGAGCAGAATCAAAGTATGGTGGAGATTGGTGATTTTTATGAAAGCCGCAAACGTACACCCAGCAATCTTGATTATTACGCGAGACTAGACGAGTTGATGCACATATTGGACGAGAATGTGAAACCTGATTTTACCTATATCATTTGGGGGGCGGGAGTACGCGGTGCGATGGCGTTTGAGCGGGTCAAAGATTCTTATCCAAATTCCAAATTAATCGGCTTTGCGGACGCAAGAAAGACGGGCGTATTTCATGAACAAAGCATTATTCCTGTCGGTGATATTACCAAGCACCCGGATGCCTATGTGATTGTATGCAACAATTACGGTGAAGCTCAGGCACTTAGTCTGATGCGGGAACTAAATCGACTTGAGAAACGGGACTTCTGGTCGACGAATCTGAAAGGAGAATTGTAATAAATGAAAGCAACAATACGCTCTAAGTCGATTCTGCGTGAGAGACAGGAACTTGGTAAAGTGTTGCCTCTGAAATTATGCCGCGATTGTACAAAGTTCCTTTCTGCTTTAACCGACAACCTCGACCCTTATGCTCAGGAACTTTTAGAAAGATTTGAAAAACTCGAAACCATGTAATAAATAATAAAAGGAGGATTGCCATATATGAAAGCAAGAATACGTCCCAAAACAGAGATATGGGAGAGGCAAGAACTCGGCAAAGTATTACCTCTCGATACGCCATTTCGGATCATGATTGAACCGGCTGCTTTTTGCAATCTAAACTGTAATTTTTGCCCCCATATGGATACGAATATCTTAAAATCGGCAAATGTTCCGCAAGGATTTTTAGACTATTCGCTATTTCAAAAAATAATTGATGATATTTCTGTCATGCCGAGCAAAGTAAGAAAGCTGGGTCTTTGCGGTATAGGCGAACCCATGCTGAATAAAAACTTGGCGAATATGATTGCATATGCGACACAGAAAAATAAATTTGGCGGTATTGACTTATTCACAAACGGACTTTTGTTAAATCCGGAAACCAACCGGGCACTTGTAAACGCTGGGCTTACTTTCATTAATATTTCCATCAACGGATTGACAGACGTGGATTATCTTCAAACCTGCGGAAAAAAAGTGGACGTTGAAAAAATGCGGAAAAACATCATTGATCTTTATGAACACAAGGGGAATTTACGTATTTATATTAAAACGGTAGACGATGGATCCTTGTCGGAAAAAAGTAAACAACGATTCTTTGAGATGTTCGGTGATTACTGCGACGACATATTTATTGAAAATCTTAAAGCAGAAGCTTGGCCCGGCATAGATTTTCCAAATTTGAAAAGCGATGCCCTTGATATTTTTGGTAGAAAGTCCGGCGTTCAGAAAATATGTCCATGGCCGTTTTATTATGTTCAAATTACGTGGGACGGTATTGTTTTACCCTGTTGTGGCGATTGGAAAAGAAGCTATCCTATTGGGGATTTGAAAACTAAGTCATTCAGCGAGATTTGGAACGGTGAGGAAATGAAACAAATGCGTATTATGCAATTAAAAGGTCAAAAACACCGTTCGGCATTGTGCCGGGATTGTATTAAATTTAATGTAACCATAACCGATAACCTCGACCCTTACGCAGAGGAACTCTTGGAGAAGTATGAAAAACTTTGATGCAGGAGGATGAGATATGCATAGTTTGGTGCGAAGCGCGGTGAAATTGGAATGCCTGAGTGATACGTTCTTACAGACCTACGATAAAATAGCACCATTGTTTCTATATGGTGCAGGCAATTCGGTGTACTTCGCCATGGATTTTACACGGAAGCACGGTGTGAACGTTCTGGGTATCATCGACAGTAACGCAGAGAAACAGGGATGCCTCCTAT
>JAISHZ010000161.1 GCA_031262285.1 Lachnospiraceae bacterium
ACCGGAGCACAGTATTGCTCTCAAGCGATTTGAATTGAAACATAAAGCACTACTGTGATCCAAAGAATCAATGACGGTAAGTTAATTTAAATCATATATACTATAATAAATGTTTTCAATGATCTTTATGTTTCCACTATTACAGGATTATACGAAAATGTAATATAAGGAAAAAGGAGTACTTATGGAACGACAGATCAAAGCTCCGCTGTCAAAAGAAGAAGCGGCATCGTTACAATCCGGAGATTTGGTGTATATTACGGGAGTAATCTATACTGCAAGAGACGCGGCGCATAAGCGAATGCAAGAAACGATGGATGCCGGCGGCGAATTACCGTTTGACGTTGCACATAATATTATTTACTATATGGGACCGTCACCGGCTCGAGCGGGTCGAGTCATGGGTAGCGCAGGACCAACTACCTCGGGACGTATGGATAAATACACGCCTGCATTGTTGGATCGAGGGCTGATCGCTATGATCGGGAAAGGAAAGCGATCCGAGTACGTCAATGAGGCAATGCTGAGAAACGGTGCAATTTATTTTGCAGCGGTCGGAGGCGCGGGAGCTTATCTATCTCATTCCATTCTCAAAAGCGAAGTGATTGCTTATGAGGACTTGGGAACAGAAGCCATTCGACGATTGGAAGTTAAGGATTTCCCGGCAGTTGTTGTGTTCGATGTAAATGGGCATGACTGGTATGCAACGCCAAACGTGTAAGTTTGCGTGTATGCAAAGATAGGAGCATGATGAAAACAGTATTTGTAGTTGATGATAACGATACCAACCTCGTCGCGGCTAAAACCGCATTAGAAGGTACGTATAGAACACTTACGATTCCCAGTGCGGCGAGAATGTTTAAGCTAGCTGAGAAGATAAAACCGGATTTAATTTTATTGGACGTTGAAATGCCGGAATGCGATGGGTTTACTGCGTTAGAGCAAATGCAATTAGACCCGGTATTGGCACAAATTCCGGTCATCTTTTTGACAGCGCGTCAAGACAGCGATACAGAAGTGAGAGGATTTGAACTTGGAGCTGTTGATTTTATCAACAAACCCTTTTCTACCCCGATCCTTCTAAAACGTATCGAATCACATATCGAAACGGATAAACTGATCAAAGACAGCCAAAAATCACTTCGCAATATCCAAAACGCAATGCTGTCAGTAATAGCGGAGTTGGTCGAAAATCGTGATAAAGTCACAGGCGGTCATATTGAACGGACACAGCAGTATTTAAAAATACTGGTTGATGAGCTTATTAGAACAGGAGTGTATGCAGATCAAATATCAAAATGGGATTTGAATCTCCTGCTTCCGTCAGCTCAGCTCCACGATGTTGGTAAAATCACGATCAGCGATTTGATCCTAAATAAACCCGGGAAGCTTACGGATGAAGAATTTGCGGTGATAAGAAAGCACGCGACAGAAGGAGAAAGAATCATCGAAGAAATTATGCAAAAAACCGATGATGACGGCTTTTTGATGCATGCGAAAATGTTCGCCGGTTACCATCATGAAAAATGGGATGGTTCCGGCTATCCTCGCGGACTTTCCGGAATGCAGATTCCTTTAGAAGGAAGAATTATGGCGATCGCAGATGTATATGATGCATTAGTTTCCGCCAGACCCTATAAGAAGCCGTTCCCTCATGAGAAAGCTGTTGAAATCATCATTGGTGATTGCGGCACACATTTCGATCCTTGCATCGTTGACGCCTTTGTGAACGTGGCAGAGGACTTCTGGATACAAAGTGTCGTCGCAAACGGAGATAATGAGGCAACATAACCATGGATGAAATCATGAAGCATTTATTTGTTGTGAACCCCAAATCTTTTCCCAACAAAAAAGAAATGAGTGAGTTTGTCAGATCTGTTGATACACTGATTGGAGACAGTGCAACCGTCCGAATTTCACAGTATCCGCGTGATGCTATTTCAAAGGTGAATAATTTTTTGAAAACTGCTACGGATCAAGGAGAAAAGGTGCGAGTATATGCCGTTGGCGGAGATGGTATACTATTTGATTGTTTAAATGGAATGCTAAAATATCCCAATCACGAACTTGCCAGTGTACCTTATGGTAACGCGAATGATTTTTTACGTGCTTTCGGCGATGAAAATGTTAAGTTGTTTCGCGATATCAAAAAGCTATCGGAATCTCCTTCGGTATCAACAGACATTTTTCGTTGCGGAGCTAACGTAGTGATTTCTGAAGCGGCAATCGGACTGGAAAGTTCATCGATCCTAGTAACAGCAAAAATGGCAAACCGTCTTGGAAAAATCAGATTCCTTCGAAAACTCATTCCCTTTTTATATTTGCTTGGCGCTATCGTCGTATTATTTAAAAAGAGTCTTCGCTCTCAATATTATCAAATTTGGTTAGATGGTGTTGACTACTCAGGAGAATACATCGATGTTAATATAGGCAACAGCTACGCCAATGGAGGGACTAACACACCAAATCCCTACGCAGTTCCCAACGATGGTTGGCTGGATGCAGTTTTTATCAAAAAAATGCCCCTTCTTCAATGTCTTATGAAGACCGGACCTTTTACACACGGACAATTTGAAAAATATCCAAACGATTTTTTTCATGTACGTTTCCGCAATCTGCATGCGACTAGCAAGAAACCGATTCGAATCAACTGTGATGGGGAAGCGTTTTATACGTCCGATCTTAGCATTGAAATATATCCGAATGCATTAAAAATCATAGCACCCGAAGGGTTGCAATACAAAATTTTACGGCAGTACACCACTTCGCCCAAAATGGATGCGAATGCTTGAGGGAACACTTACAGAAAAACTATATATAGGTGAAATGGTTCAGAAAAAGCCGATATAAAGTGTTTGACAAAACGAACCTCCTTTATTATAATACCAAATACGTCCCCAATGAACTGATGCTTTATCGGGCGTACAAAGGATTTGTATTTGACTAATACGAATTATATAATCGTTCGACTGCTTTCAATCTTGTTGCGGTTGAATCAAACAAGTTCAGTCGAGGAGAAATACTCAAGAGGCTGAAGAGGCGCCCCTGCTAAGGGTGTAGGTCGTTCACGCGGCGCGAGGGTTCAAATCCCTCTTTCTCCGTTTTCTCGTAAAGAGGATTCTTACTTATCACTACACAGAACCGTTATAGAAGCAAAAAAGTACTGTGAATTACGATTAAGATAAGAAATGAAAAAAATTACGAGAAAAAGAAAAAAAGTGGTTGACAAACAAAGATCACTGTGATAGTATAACAAAGTTGCCGCTAAAAATCGGTTGGCAACGCAAGAGCACCTTGAAAACTAAATAGCAATGCAGACCTGAAAACCTAGAAGAAAGAAAAGCAGTAAGAAGACCCGACGCGAAAGCGAAGGGCAAAAGAAAGAACCAGCTCCGAAGGAGCGGGGTCGAACAAAGAACATGAGAGTTTGATCCTGGCTCAGGACGAACGCTGGCGGCGTGCCTAACACATGCAAGTCGAA
>JAISHZ010000230.1 GCA_031262285.1 Lachnospiraceae bacterium
GCAAAGGACGCAAACATAATCTTTTGCCCCACTGTATCAAAATGAACTGTGACTTTATAATCTCTTTGCTCTTTTATGATATCCGTGACGACTCCTTCTCCATATTTCACATGACTGACTCGGTCGCCCGCTTGATAAGACAAGGTATCTGTCGAAGCCAAGTTACTCCCTTTGCTCACGCCCATTGATAGATTCAAGCTACTGATCCCTTGTGCAATAAAGGGTTTGTCTGTTTTGGCAGTCGCTCTGGGACGTAATATCGCTTTGGGACGGTTGTCTACAGGCGATTCATCTTTGATTTTCATCTTCACCGGAGGCAATAGATCCAAAATAGAACCGGGAATCTCTCTGACAAATCGGCTGACCGGATTGTGTACGGTTTCCCCATGAATCATACGAGATCTGGCGCATGTCAACGTCAATTCCTCTTTCGCGCGGGTAATCCCCACATATGCCAATCGTCGTTCTTCTTCAAGATCCAATGGATCATTCGCAGCAGCATCGTTGGGAAAAATACGTTCTTCCATCCCTGCCAAAAAGACATAAGGGAACTCCAACCCTTTCGAACTATGGAGCGTCATCAATAGGACGCGATTCCCATCGTCATTGACACGATCTATGTCCGCAACCAATGCGATTCCTTCCAAAAAATCGGTTAAAGAAGGCTCTTCGCTCTCCTCTTCATACAAAAAGGCTTTATTCATCAACTCATCCAAATTGGCAATTCGATCTTTCGCCTCGTCCTCTTCTTCATCGGACATCAGATAAGCGTGATAACCAATCCCCGACAGGATATGCATGATCAAATCTGCAATTGAGTGATTCTCTGCATACTCTCTAAATTCCTCTATCAATGTCACAAAAGGACGTAATTTCTCGACTGCGTTTCCTTTGATGTCGGGAATGTCCGCCGCACAACGCATCGCGTCAAAAATGGTCATCGTATTCTTACGAGCGTATGTCGCAACTTTATCCATCGTCGTCGTACCAATCCCTCTTTTGGGGACATTCACGATACGAGAAAGCGCCAACTCATCTTGTCCGTTTGCGATCGTTTTGAGATACGCGATCAGATCTTTGACTTCTCTTCTGGCATAGAAATTCACTCCCCCGACGATCTCATATGGAATGCCTTTATGTACCATTTTCTCTTCAATCAAACGAGATTGCGCGTTGGTTCTATATAAAACGGCACAATCCCCAAAAATCGCTTCTCCCTTTCTGGTTTTACGGATAATCGTATCCGCAATGTACTCTGCTTCCTCTTGTGCGGATTCAAATTCACGAAAACGCACCGATCGCCCTTGCTCTCGTTTGGTCCATAACGTTTTCTCTTTTCTTCCTTGATTGTTACGAATAACGGCATTAGCGGCATCTAAAATGTTTTTCGTAGAACGGTAATTTTGCTCCAGTCTGATGGAGACCGCTTCCGGGTAATGGTTTTCAAAATCTAGAATATTATGAATATTCGCACCTCGGAATTTGTATATCGATTGGTCGTCATCTCCCACGACACACAAATTGTGAAAACGCCCTGCTAACAGGCGAACCAACTCAAATTGTGCGGTATTGGTGTCTTGATATTCATCTACACAGATATACCGAAAACGTTCTTGGTATTGTGCCAATACGTCGGGAACCGTTTGAAACAGTTTCACCGTATTACAAATCAAATCGTCAAAATCCATCGCGTTATTGCGTTGTAATTGATCTTGATATTCTCTATAAACATTGGCAATGACGATCTCTCGTTCATCATTACTCGCTATTTTCGCATATTCACTTGGACTTTGTAACGCATCTTTGGCTTCGGATATAGCACGCATGAGCATACGTTCTTTGTAGTACTTTGAATCTAACAGTAACCGTTTACAGATGTCCTTCAAGACTGTTTTTTGATCGTCAGCATCGTAAATAGCAAACCGGGAATCAAATCCGATCCGATCCGCATAGCGGCGTAAGATCCGAACACACGTAGAATGGAACGTTGAAATCCAGATCTGTTCCGACCCAAACCCAACCAACTTATCCACTCTCTCTCTCATTTCTTTGGCAGCTTTGTTGGTAAACGTAATGGCCAGAATGTTCCATGGACTTACATTTTTCTCCTCAAGCAAATATGCGATTCGGTGCGTAATCACTCGTGTCTTGCCGCTTCCCGCTCCGGCCAAAATCAATAGCGGCCCCTCTGTACAAAACACTGCTTCCTTTTGCTCTTGATTTAATGCATCATAAACACCCATTGATTACTCCTATCTTTTCCTTTACGAAAACACGCCGCCTATCATATAGTGTAGCGAATCATATCGGTAACTGTAACGTCGTATTCGATAAAAAACGCAGTCCATACGCTGTTCATAGAATATAGGAACTCGTATTTGGTTCCATATTGTGTGGCTCTATTCTTGGCTCGTTGGTCTTGGTTTTCCACATTCCATACAAAACTTCCCGGTGTTCGTCGTTTGGCAACTACAGATCCATTCTGATTTCGTCGGCTTTGGACTTCCGCACTCCATACAAAATTTACCCGTGTTATGCTTTCCGCAACCGCATATCCATGTAGTTGTATCCGGGGTAACGCTCGTGTCTTTCGTCGGCATCTTCTGTGCTTTCTCCATGCGATCTAAGGCAAACAGTTGATTGAGATCAACGCCTCCCGCATCTGCGGCAGCGTTCATATTTGAAAACGCGAACATTGGTCCGACCGCTTGATTTTGTGCTGCTGATTTCATTGCTTCTGCCTGTGCGTCCACCAAAGTCGCTGCCGCCATCCCGGCATTGCGGTAAACAGCTTTTCTTTGAAGCTCTTGAATCATTTCTTCATCTTCGGGAGGTGCACTGACACTGTTAAAGCTTAATGATACGATTTCTATCCCTCTGATCTGCCGCCACTGCTCACT
>JAISHZ010000280.1 GCA_031262285.1 Lachnospiraceae bacterium
GAGATCATGAGAGCGCATTGCGGTAGACGGAAAGTGTTATTGGTTGGCAATATAGGTAAATCCTATACAGCTGATGTGCGAAAGAGCGGTCCCGACACAGTGACTGTGGCAGAAATCAGTAGTTTCCAATTGGAGACTGTCAAACGTTTTCGCCCGGATGTATCTGCGATACTCAATATCACACCGGATCATCTCAATCGTCACCACACCATGGAAGCCTATGTTGCGGCAAAAGAAGCGATAGCGATCAACCAAGATGAAACCAATACTTGTGTCCTCAATTATGACAATCCCTATACCAGAGAGTTTGCAACGCGTTGCAACGCGAAGGTGGTTTTCTTTTCTTCTACAACACCACTGCCCCGGGGGTACTATTTGCAAGGGACGCAGATCGTCAAAAGCGAAGATGGGGAGATCACGGAATTATTGGATATTCACAAGGATATGCGTCTTGTGGGGATCTGCAATGTAGAAAATGTGATGGCAGCGATCGCCATTACACAGGCGATCGGCGTACCGATGACTACGATCCGCAAAGCGGTTCGCGCTTTTCGAGCAGTGGAACACAGGATCGAATACGTGGATACTGTCAATGGAGTGGAGTATTACAATGACTCCAAGGCGACCAATCCGGACGCTGCCATTTGGGGGATTCGTGCCATGAGCAAACCGACGGTGCTCATTGCCGGAGGATATGACAAGGAATCTGATTTCAAAGAATGGATATCCAATTTTGACCAAAAAGTCAAAGCGTTGCTTTTGATCGGTCAAACGAAAGAGAAGATTGCTGCGTGCGCTACCGAGATTGGGATTGCGAACATATCTCTTTTTGAAACATATCAAGAATGTTTAGAAGCAGCTGCCCACATTGCGCAACCGAACGATGTGGTACTACTTTCTCCTGCCTGTGCAAGTTGGGGGATGT
Source organism: Lachnospiraceae bacterium (assembly GCA_031262285.1). The sequence goes on from JAISHZ010000280.1 coordinate 926, forward strand.
TTACAAACTATGAAGCTAGAGGGAATCAGTTCAAAGAGTTTGTAAAAGAAAAGAAACGAGAAGAAGCGATCATCAAATAAGAAATAGGAAGGAGGGGTGAGCACAATGGACGTTGCAAGAGCCGGTCAATCCGGTGTCAGACGCAAAAAAAGAGAACGAGCAGAATACTTTTTTGATTATAGCTTATTGCTTTCTGTCTTTTTCCTATTGGGATTTGGCTTGGTCATGATCTATTCCACCAGTTCGTATGAAGCGTATCAAGAATATCAAAACTCTACTTACTTTTTGACAAGACAGGCATGGGCAGTGTTGTTAGGCTTGGTTGGGATGATGCTTGTATCCAATATTGATTATCACTTTTGGGAGAAATTCAATACTTTGGGTTACCTCGTAACGGTCTTTCTTTTGGCGCTGATTCCTTTCTTTGGGATAAAAGTGAATGGCGCAAAAAGATGGCTTCCACTTCCTCTTATTGGATTCAACTTACAGCCTGCAGAGGTTGCGAAACTTTGCATGATCCTTTTTCTGGCGAGCACGATTTGTAAAATTTATCAGATCGGGCGAAAAATCCGGACTTGGAAAAGTTTTGTCGTCTTAATTATCTTGCCAATGCCGATCGTACTCATGATTTACTTGATCACAGACAATTTAAGTTCTGCGATCATCGTGTTGGCAATCTCTTGCTTAATGGTATTTGTCGCGAGCCCCAATTACAAGAAATTTTTGCTCCTGGGGGGAATCGGGGTCGCCGCAGTAGCTGGCGTCATTGCGTATATCGTACATTCTGCAAACAACGCCACACAGACCATGGGATTTCGAGGAGCTCGTATCTTAGCGTGGCTCAATCCGGAAGCATTCGCGCAAGATCAAGGATTCCAGACCATTCAAGCGCTCTACGCCATCGGATCGGGAGGCATATGGGGGAAGGGTCTCGGAGAAAGTATGCAAAAATTGGGTTTCCTACCGGAAGCGCAAAATGATATGATCTTTTCGATTATTTGCGAAGAATTGGGATTATTTGGTGCAGTCTCGATTATTTTGTTATTTATCTTATTACTGTGGCGCATGATGATTATCGCGAACAATGCTCCTGATCTATTCGGTGCGTTACTCGTGGTGGGGGTGATCAGTCATATTGGCGTACAAGTGATTTTAAATATCGCGGTAGTCACCAATACTGTTCCGAATACCGGTATTTCTTTACCATTTATCAGCTATGGAGGATCGTCTGTCTTGTTCCTTATGGCAGAAATCGGCTTGGTCCTTAGCGTCGCGAAACGGATTCAACTCAAAGATCAATAGTTAGAGCGTATGATACAGCACGTCTTAGCACACTGTCATGATACTCACATAGAATATGAGTAATTCAACATTTGCGAAGCGGATGGTGCATTATGGACTCTATTCATATTCACGGCGGTGTGAAGCTGCAAGGAAAAGTGAGGATCCAAGGATCGAAAAATGCGGTTTTGCCGATTCTGGCAGCAACAATATTGACAAAAGGGAATAATTTCATTGAAAACTGTCCGAAACTGTCGGATGTAGATGATATGTTGAGTTTGATCACAAAAGTTGGTTGCGTGGTAAGCCGCAAAGGCAGAGGTGTGCAGATAGATTCCACGATCATCACGGATGAAGTGATCGTTCAAGAAGAAGCGACAAAGATGCGATCTTCTCTCTGTTTGATCGGCGTACTGATCGCCAGAAATGGTAGGATTCGAATCAGTCATCCCGGCGGATGTTGTATTGGCGATCGCCCCATAGATTTACATCTCATGGCCTTACGTCAAATGGGTGTAACCTTTCGTGAAGACAAAAATATAATTGAGGGTAATGTAGAGAAAAAACTGCATGGAGCTAACATCATTATGCCGATGATCAGTGTCGGTGCGACTGAAAATGTGGTGATGGCTGCCACCATGGCGGAAGGGACGACCATATTGGACAATGCGGCGCTTGAGCCGGAAGTGGAAATCCTTTGTCATTATCTGGTGGCATGCGGTGCACAAATTGAAGGAATTGGTACCAAGAGGCTCGTGATTCATGGTCAAAGCGAGCTTGGCGGAGTTCATTACAGGATACCGGGAGATCGTATCGTCGCCGGTACGTATTTGTTCGCGTGTTTAGCTGCAGGCGGAGATGTACTGTTAGAAGATGCTCCGCTTGCTCATATGCAGGAAGTTTTAACCATCGCTCGAAGATTAGGCGCAGAACTACAAGAGGAAAAAAATGGGCTTTATGTGCAGGCTCCTGAGAAGATCCGTATGATTCCGTATTTAATCACACAGGAATATCCCAATTTTCCCACAGATTTACAATCTGTAATACTTCCTGTATTGTCAAAAGGCGAAGGGCAGTGTTATATTCAAGAGAATATTTTTGAAAATCGTTTTTTGGTCGTTCCATTTTTACAACAAATGGGAGCCAATATATTCACGCTGGATAATAGACGAATCTTGCTAAGAGGTTGCGGTACTTTTCGTGGACAGACGGTTATCGCCCAAGAACTACGCGGCGGAGCGGCACTGGTAATCGCAGGGCTCATGGCTGAGGGAGAGACTACCGTTTTGGGATGCCACTTTATTGACAGAGGATATGAAAATATCAGTAAAGATTTCATGGAACTGGGTGCGAGGATTCATCGATTTGAAACTTCATTTCCAGTTTTAGCAGCAACGAAATAAAAAGAAGTTGAGAAAAGGAGGACAAAATGCATAGACAACGACCGCGCAAGATGATCAAAATGCTATGTATTTTCCTCTTTGTCACTGTTGTTTTGATGGCTATTCTTTACTATATCCATGCTTCTCATATCATTCAAGAGGTTTACGTAGAAGGGAATGTACATTATACCAAGGAACAGATAGAAGATATTATCATGAAAGGACCACCGGGTTTCTCATTTTTGGGACAAAACTCCCTCTATCTTGCATGGCGATACAAAAATGCAGGAAATGAGGAGATCCCCTTTGTGGACATCATTGACGTGGATATCCTTTCTTCTCATACGATTAAGATTACAGTCTATGAAAAGTCGTTGGCGGGGTATGTTTCCTACCTGGATGGATTTATGTACTTTGACAAGGACGGATTTATCGTAGAAAGCTCCAAAGTGAAAACGGTCGGTGTACCGCAAATCATGGGACTGGACTTTGACCATGTCATTCTTGGAGCGAAGCTGCCGGTGGAAAAAGAGGAGGTGTTTGATCAAATCATGACTTTGACCAGTCTGCTCTCAAAATACGAGTTGCCGGCAGATCGTATTACCTTTCAAGATGCCGGGAATATCACCATTACTTTCGGAACAATCCGTTGCGCACTGGGAAATGGTACAAATCTAGAGGACAAGATTATGCGTATCCCTAAGATCTTGCCACTCTTTGAAGGGAAATCGGGTATTTTACATATGGAGAACGTGAGCGAGGACAATTCCAACGCTACTTTTACACCAGATAAATAGGAAGAAGGAGAAAAAATGTATTGATTAATTGCAAAAATAATTATATGATAGGCATTAAGAGTATGGTTCGGGGAGAAGGAGGGTACAACCTTGCTGGAGATTAAAACAAGTGAAGCAGAGTCTGCTGCCAAAATCATCGTGGTTGGAGTTGGTGGTGCAGGCAATAATGCTGTAAATAGAATGGTTGAAGAGAAGATTGATGGCGTTGATTTCATCGGTATTAATACGGACAAGCAAGCCTTGCAATTATGCAAAGCCGCCAAACTATTACAGATCGGCGAAAAGCTGACAAAAGGACTTGGTGCAGGCGCCAAACCCGAGATCGGTGAGAAAGCGGCAGAGGAAAGTTCCGAAGAGATCGCAGCATCCTTAAAAGGCGCAGACATGGTATTCGTGACCTGTGGGATGGGTGGCGGAACCGGAACAGGCGCGGCTCCCATAGTAGCCAGAATGGCGAAAGATATGGGGATCTTAACCGTCGGTGTGGTGACCAAGCCATTCCGATTTGAAGCAAAAGCCAGAATGGTCAATGCTTTAAACGGTATCGAGAGAATCAAAGAACACGTAGATACCTTAATCGTGATTCCCAACGATAAACTATTAGAGATCGTAGATCGTCGTACTACGATGCCCGAGGCGCTCAAAAAGGCTGACGAAATCTTACAACAAGCGGTACAAGGGATTACAGATTTGATCAATGTACCGGCGATTATCAATTTGGATTTTGCGGATGTGCAGACAGTCATGAAGGACAAAGGGATCGCACATATCGGGATCGGCAACGGAAAGGGAGACGACAAAGCGATGGAAGCCGTGAAAATGGCAGTATCGAGTCCTTTGTTGGAAACGACCATATCCGGTGCTACCCACGTGATCATCAATGTTTCCGGAGATATCACCTTGGCGGATGCCAATGATGCCGCTAGTTTCGTCCAAGAACTTGCAGGACCGGAAGTGAATATTATTTTTGGCGCGATGTACGATGCTTCCAAGACAGACACTTGTACCATCACGGTGATCGCTACGGGACTTGAAGACGTGAGGAATACGCCGGTGAGCCGATTGGTACATGGTCAGCCGATGGGACAGCCCTTTCAAGTCGGACAGGGTTTCTCAATCGGACAAGGGAAGGCAGGGACACAGGGGTTGACCGGTCAGTTGCCACCCGGTGTGGGTTATCGCAGTAATACGATGGGAACAGCTCCCATACCCAATTTGAATTTTCAAAGTGGTCTGGGGCAGTCTTTCCAGAAGCCGGTAAAACCAATTACCGGTATTGAACGTCCTACAGAAATTCGCAGTACCGTAGAAGAAAAAGGTATTAAGATACCGGCATTTCTGCAGCAGAAAAAACCGTAACCACCTTACAGATTCGAGAGCATATCTTTTGAAATTATTCGTTTCTTTTTGGGAGAAATCTGTTATAATAGAAGTTAGATATTCGCTTTTTTCGAACATTTATTTATAATATCTGACAAAGGGTTGACGACAGCATAACATTGATTAAAATATTGATCAAAACGTTGACCCAAAAGGCAATGGATGGTTTGAACCGGAAGTAATCAATCGTTTCTATGTGAGGTGGAGAGATGGATACAAAAATCTTGCTTGAAAATGGCACAAACGAACTGGAAGTACTGGAATTTGCGGTGGCAGATTGTTCTTATGGGATTAATGTGGCAAAGATTACCGAGATTATTCCTTATCAAATGGTAACTCCCATCCCCAATTCTCATCCGAGTATCGAAGGAATTTTTATGCCGCGTGACAAAATGATCACAGCGATAGATCTCAACAATTGTTTGGGTCGCGGTGAGTCAAAGAAAGACGGATTGTTTATCATCACCAATTTTAATAAGCTCGACATTGCTTTCCATGTGGATGCGGTATCAGGGATTCACAGAGTTTCGTGGAAGGATATTATCAAACCGGATGTAACGATTTCTACACCGGAAGACAGTGTGGCAACCGGTATCATCAAAAAGAACGGTAAGTTGATTATTATTTTAGATTTCGAAAAAATCGTCAGTGACATCAATCCGGAGACTGGTTTAAAAATGTCGGATTTGGATTCCATCCCGGATGTAAATGAACGCAAAAATATTCCGATTTTGATCGCAGAAGATTCTCCTCTTTTAAATAAGCTAATCGTAGATTCGCTAAAACGTGCCGGGTATGACAATCTGATACATACCGAAAACGGACAACGTGCTTATGATGTTATCACACATTGTTTGGAGGATGGGTCATTAGACCAGCATGTGCAGATTGTGATTACCGATATTGAGATGCCGGAGATGGATGGACATCGTCTTCTTAAACTCATCAAAAACAATAATAAGACTGCTCATATCCCGGTGGTGATTTTCTCCTCTTTGGTGAACGATGAGATGAGAAAGAAAGGGGAGTCGCTTGGTGCCGATGCGCAGCTGTCTAAACCTGAAATTGGCAACTTGGTTCGAGTGATTGATGATTTAGCCCTATAAAGATTGTTTTACGATGAATATTGAGACACTGAATGAAAATTCAGTGTCTTTTTTGTGAACTTTATCGATTGCCATTTCCGTGCAATGATGATAAGCTATCGTTAATTTATTGCTTTACCAAACGAAAGTGTTAGGAGTATTTGTAGCAAACTATATGGGAGGTAGGAGATGGATCAATTTATCAAAGGAGTAGAAAATGTTAACTCCGTACTAAACGATTTTATCTGGGGACCGGTTATGTTGGTCTTCTTTTTGGCGGTAGGATTGTTATTTACCGTTCGTTCCGGTGTATTTCAAGTTACACGCTTCCGAACATGGATGAAAGCGACGTTTCTTTCGATTTTCAAACACAAACATGTGCGAAAGACGAAAGAAAAACATGCGATTTCGCAG
>JAISHZ010000282.1 GCA_031262285.1 Lachnospiraceae bacterium
TAAGTCACCACACCAGTGGAATCAGACGATATTTAATGCGCTGAGTATATTCCTCATATCCTTCAAGTCCGGTTTTAAGGACATCCTCTTCATTTCTAATTCTCTTCACAAGCAGTGCAGGATAGATGAGAAACAAAAGAAAAGAAAACGCAGAGCCAAGCATAATCGGCATGGAAAGGAAAAGCAGAAGCGTTGCTAAATACATAGGATGTCGCACGACTCCGTACAATCCTGTGTTGATCACCTTTTGGCCTTCCTGCACTTCAACCGTTCTTGACAGATAAGCGTTTTCCCGTAAAACCTCTCCATAAAGCATAAAAGCGATAAGGAATAAGACTGTTGCGGTTATTGGAATCCATAAGGGAAGTGGAAGCCATTGGAATCGAAAGTCAAGCCCGGCTATTATCAATCCGCCGAGAAATATAGCAGCTGATAGAGCAATAACGCTGCGCTGTGCATGTTCCTTTTCTCTTGTATTTAAGCGTTTTTCCATCAGTTCCGGGTTCTTCCAGATCAGAACGCAACCGAAGACAAGCATCGGAATAAACAGTGCTCCTATGAAGAGCCAAGCGTTCCAAAATTGTAACGAGCCTGCCGGAATAAAGAGCAACAGACCGACAATCAGCAATCCTGATAAGAATTTAATTAATGCACCGATTATTAGTTTGGTTTTGATTATGGTTTCCTCCTAGCGCTTAATAAAATCAAATGGATTCGATAATTCAATAATAATGTTATCACAACTGAATATATGCAATAACTGATGAATATATAGTTTTGTCTGTTTTCACATAAATACTACCACAACTGATATCGGAATGTACACTCTTTTTATCAATCTTGTCTTATATTTTGCAGCTTTATTTATTGCAGTAGTAGATCGCATCATAATAACCGGAAAAAACTTGACAAAAATCTTACTTGCAGGTATGATAATTATAACAAAACATACTTATCGCACTGAAGGGACAAAGTGAAAGCAAAGAACTCTTTTCACTTTTGAATGAACGCCCGCCTTCGGCGCATAGAGAGGAGCATCTATGAGAAACAGTTTTCCGAAAGGTAAGGGAGCGTGGACGGCAAAAGTGGGGGAGAAGGGGCAAATAGTCATCCCAAAAGAGGCACGGGATATGTTTGATATTCAACCGGGCGACACGCTGATTCTATTAGGCGACATCAAACGTGGTCTTGCTATCATTGGGGGTAATAAGATGAACACATTGGCAGAAAAAATGCTCGATTCAATCGTTGGTCCGGAAAACGAAGAGAAAGCAGGAAACGAATAAGGAGAACAAATAGATGAAGACACTTGTTATGATCGTCATTGTCATGGTAGTACTTGCGGCGGCAATTACTGTAACGCTTGTTATTTACACACACAACAATCTGCATTTTGATGATCACTTTATGGATGCCGTTTATTCGTCAGGTTTCGAAGAGAAACAGGTCAATTGGAATGGCGCAACCATTAATTACGCCGAAGGATTAAGTAACGGTCCGCCTTTGGTACTGATTCACGGGCAAAACGTGGAGTGGAGGGAGTACGCAGAGGTTCTTCCCAAGCTTGCAAAAGACTATCATGTATATGCAATTGATTGTTTTGGACATGGAAAGTCTGCTCATGATCCGGCATTATATACTTGTGCCAAAAACGGTGAAGGGGTGTCATGGTTCATTGAGAGCATCATTGGTCGTCCTGCTTTGCTCTCCGGTCATTCTTCCGGCGGCATTATCGCTGCATGGGTTGCTGCGTATGCGCCTGAATGGGTAAGCGGTCTTTTGTTAGAAGATCCGCCGTTTTTCTCGGTGACCCCTTCTGAAATGCAGGAAGGCAGGAGCTGCTTTGCATGGAAAGATAATTTTGAAATAACGCATGCATTTTTAAATCAGTCTAGCGAGGCTGACTACATGGTTTACTATTTTCAGCACAGTTATTTTCTATCATTATTTGGCGGCTTGCAACCCGTTTTTGCCGATTGGGTCGGTCAGTGGCGTACAGAACATCCCATCGGTCCGGTGAAACTGAAATGGCTGCCCCACAATTGGTTTCGTGGGCAGTATTATGCTGAGGACTATGATTTGCGCTTCGGTGAGACATTTTACACAGGAAGCTGGTTTGATGGCATAGACCAGACCACTATGCTGGAACGTATTAAATGCCCTACTATTTATCTGAAAGCACAGACAAATTATGGTAAGGATGGCGTTCTCTATGCAGCTAACAGCGATGAGGACGCAAAGAGAGTCATGCAATGTTTAACGGGGACAAAATCTGTAGAAATGCGTACCATAAAAAGCGGACATGATATCCATTATGAAAAACAGGCGTTTTTTATATCTGCCATTCACGACCTTTTAGCGTGAAAAGTTATATCTCCGGTTATTTCCATTGAAAGGTAGCTTGTTAATAAAAACACCTCTGTTAGAATCGTTTTACTCATTCTTGCAGAGGTGTTTTTGCGTAAAAATATGTTGTTGGGGTCAAAAGTTATTTTGACCCCATGATACTCACGAATTGCTAAGTGCATTCAAAATCCGCCTGATCGAGTGCTCTTTTCATGATTTTGCGGGTCAAGATATAGATTGATTGACGTAAAGCAAGTAAATTGTACCGATACCAGCAATAGTCTTAGTTTATTCGGTTATTCATTTACACGACAAATGTCTTCACGCCGTCTAGTTGTCCCTGGCGGAGGGCAAGGTCGGTCTGTTCACCACAGCAAGTGAGCTTGTAGTCGCCA